>NZ_JACDCU010000381.1 GCF_013817365.1 Methylibium sp.
TCTGGTGCTGTGCGCCACCGCGCCGCTGTCGCCTCAGCTTGCGCTCGCGGCCGAGCGCGCCTTCGGCGGCCCGCTGATCGAGATCTACGGCTGCACGGAGGTTGGCCAGGTCGCTACGCGCCGCACTGCGCAAAGCGACGTGTGGCAGACCTTCGGCGCCCTGCGCGTCGCCCGCGAGGGCGGGTGCATCGAAAGTGCCGGTCTCGAAGGCGGCGAAGAGGGTAGCGCGGGGACTGGCGAGCGCTTCGTCGTCAGCGGCGGCCACGTCCCCGAGCCCGCTGCACTGGCCGACGTGCTGCAGCTCGCCGCCCCCGGCGATGGCCGCCACTTCCGCCTGCTCGGCCGCGCCGGCGACGTCATCCACGTGGCCGGCAAGCGCAGTTCGCTCGCGCACCTGAACTACCACCTCAACAGCATCGAAGGCGTGCACGACGGCGCTTTCTGGCTGCCGCCCGATGTGGCCGACGCGGTCGTGCGGCCCGTCGCCTTCGTGGTGGCGCCTGGCCTGCAGGCGACGCATATCGCCGCCGAACTGCGCGCGCGGCTCGATCCGGTGTTCGTGCCGCGCCGTGTGTTCAAGGTCGCCGCGCTGCCGCGCGAGGCGACCGGCAAGCTCGGCGCGCAGGCGCTGGAGCGATTGGCGCAGGCGCAAGACGCAGGGGCGCATCGGTGAGGGAGGCCCCGTTCACCGGCCGTATGACGCTGCGGCGCGACATTGCGGCGGACCATCCGGCTTTCGCAGGGCACTTCCCGGGTCGCCCGCTTCTTCCCGGCGCACTGTTGCTTGCCGAAGTGCTCGAAGCCGTGCTCGCCGTGCCGGCGTTGGCCGCACGGCTCGGCCTTCGCCCGACGCTGAACGCCGCCAAGTTCCTTGCGCCGGTGGCGCCAGGCTCGTCGCTGGCGATCACCGTGACCGACGAGTCGCGCGGCCTGCGCTTCGAGGTGCGGCACGGCGACGTGCTGGCGGCCAGCGGCCAATGGCAGGCGGCCTCGGTCATGGAGCCGCAATCATGAGCACTGCACCTGCGGAACGGGCTGACGACGCGCTGGCCAATGCCCTGTCCGGCGACACGCCGCCGAGCACCGACTGGTCGCGCAAACCCGAGTGCAGCAACGCGCTGGCGCTGCGGGTGATGAGCTGGATCGCCCGCCGCTGCGGCCGGCGCGCAGCGCGCACGCTGCTGCACCCGATCACGCTGTATTTCCTGCTGTTCGCGCCGGCGCCGCGGCGCCATTCGCGGCGCTTTCTGACGCGTGCGCTCGGCCGCGCGCCGAGCTGGCGCGAACGCTACCGGCACCTGCACCGCTTTGCCGCCACCGTGCTCGATCGCGTGTACCTGCTGGGCGGCCGACTGGATCTCTTCGACGTGACGGTGCAGGGCGAGGCGCTCATCGACCAGACTTTGGCCGAGGGCCGCGGCGCCTTCCTGGTCGGCGCGCACATGGGCAGCTTCGAGGCGCTGCGCGCGGTGGGCGCGAGCCGCAGCGGGCCGCGCGCGCTGCGCATCGCCATGGTCATGTATCCGGACAACGCGCGGCTCATCAATGCGGCACTGCAGGCGGTCGCACCCGGGCACCCGCCGCAAATCATCGCGCTCGGCCGCATGGGTTCGATGCTCGCCGTGCAGGACTGGCTCGACAGCGGCGGACTCGCCGGCGTGCTGGCCGACCGCTCGCTGCCCGGGCGCTCGCCGCCGGCTGGCGGGCAGCGTGGCGGCAGCGTGCGCGTGTCCTTCCTCGGCGTCGATGCCGACTTCAACGACGGGCCGTTCCGGCTCGCCGCGCTGCTGCGTCGCCGGGTCGTGTTCATGGCGGGTCTGTACCGTGGCGGGGCCCGCTACGATGTGCGCTTCGAGGCGCTGGCCGATTTCAGCGAGCGCATCCCAGACGCCGCTGAACGCGAGCGCCGCATTCGCGCCGCCACGCTGGCTTATGCCCGGCAGCTCGAAGCCCTGTGCCGCGAGCAGCCCGACAACTGGTTCAACTTTCATGATTTCTGGTGTGAGGAGCGGCATGAGGCCGCAGGGCCATGAGCGTGAGCGGCGGTCCGGCTCGGTGCAGCTCAGCGCCGATGCCGGCGGCCGGTACTTCGGCATGAAGCGGCGCGATTTCGCACGGGCGCTTGCCGCCTCGAGCTTCGGTCCGTTCTTTTTGCCGGCTTTCGCCTTCGACTTGCCCGAGCTGATGTCGCTGCTGGCTGGGCAACGACGCGGCGAGGCGAGCTTCACCGAGCAACGGTTCGTGAGCGGTCTCGACGCGCCGCTCGCTTCCAGCGGCACGCTCAGCTTCGCCGCGCCCGACCGCTTCACTCGCCGCACGCTCGAACCGCGCGCCGAGACGATGACCGTCGACGGCAACACGCTCACGCTTTCGCGCGGCGGCCGCAGCCGCAGCTTCGCACTCGACGCCGCTCCCGAGATGGCCGCGCTGGTCGAGTCGGTGCGCGGCACGCTGACCGGCAACGGCGAGCTGCTGCAGCGCTACTTCCGCACGGCGCTGGCCGGTGATGCGCACGCGTGGACGCTGGACCTGGAGCCGCTCGAAGCGCGGCTCGCCGGCCAGGTGAGCAGCGTGCGCATCGCAGGGCAGGGCGCAGAGCTGGGCAGCATCGAAATGCGGCTGACTGACGGCGACCGCTCGGTGATGACGATCACGCCATTGCGCACCGCGACGCCGGCGGCTTCGGCACCGTGAACCGCCGCGGCGCGGCGTCGCCGCTCTCGCCGCGCCGCCGCGCGGGCCTGGTGTTGTCGCTTTGGCTCGTCGCGATGCTTGCCGGTGCGCTGTTCATCTCGCGCACCACTTTCGATGCCGACCTGTCGGCTTTCTTGCCTTCGAGCCCCGACCCGCCCCAGCGCCTGCTCATCGAGCAGCTGCAAAGTGGCGTGGCGGCGCGCACGCTGCTGATCGGTATCGAAGGCGGCGACGCTCTGGCGCGTGCGGCCGCCTCGCGCGAACTGGCCGCGGCGCTGCGTGCGAGCGGACGCTTCGAAGAGGTACAGAACGGAGATCGTGGCGGCGACTGGCAGGCCGCCGGTGCCTGGCTGGTTGCCCACCGCTACTTGCTCAGCCCCTCGGTGACGCCGGAGCGCTTCACGGCCGAAGGCCTGCGCGATGCCATCGACGAGACGCTCTCGCTGTTGGGTACGCCGGGCGGCGCGCTGGTCAAGCCGCTGCTTGAACGCGACCCCACCGGCGAAACCCAGCGTCTGGCCGAGGCGTTGATCCCCGCGAACGCGCCGCGCAGCGAGGCGGGCGTGTGGGTCTCGCGCGAGGCGCCGCGGGCGCTGCTGCTCACGATCACGCATGCGGCCGGCGCCGATCTCGACGGCCAGGCCATGGCGCTGCAGGCGGTGTGGGATGCATTTGCCGGCTTGCAGGGCGGACAGCGGCAGACAGCTGGACAAGGACAGAGGGAACCGGCAACCCCGCAGCCGTTGCAGCCGCAGCCGCACGCGGAGCCGCCGCCGCAGCCACAGCCGCAGCCGCAGCCGCAGCCGCCGTCTCCGTCGCAGGAACTGCGCCTGCTGTTGAGCGGCCCGGCGGTCTTTTCGGTGCAAAGCCGCGCGCTCATCGAACGCGAAGTCAAGGAGCTCGCGCTGGTGGGCGTGCTGGCCGTCGGCGGATTGCTGCTGCTGGCGTTCGCGTCGCTGCGCGCGCTCGGCGTGGCACTGCTGCCGGTGGTCACCGGCATCGTCGCCGGCATCGTCGCGGTGAGCCTGGTCTTCGGCTCGGTGCACGGCTTCACGCTGGCCTTCGGCAGCACGCTGATCGGCGAGGCGGTGGACTACGCCATCTACTACCTGATCCAGGCGCGCGCCGGCGTCTCGTCCGCCGACGCACGCGGGGAGGGCTGGCGGCGCTGGCGTGCGGAAAACTGGCCGACCGTCCGCCTGGGTTTGCTGACCTCGGTGTGCGGCTTCGGCGCGCTGGTGTTTTCGGGCTTCCCCGGTCTGGCCCAGCTCGGCGTGTTCTCGGTCGCCGGCCTGAGCGGCGCGGCCCTCGCCACGCGCTACGTGTTGCCGGCGCTGGTGCCCGATGGCGCCGGCGGACAGGGGCTGCGCCGCCACATGAGC
>NZ_JACDCU010000382.1 GCF_013817365.1 Methylibium sp.
ACGACATCCTCGGCGTGTCGGTGTTCCTGATGATCTTCAGCGCGATCATCTTCTTTGCGCCGGAGTTTGGCGGCTACTTCCTCGAATACAACAACTTCATTCCGGCCGACCCCCTGAAGACGCCAGCTCACATCGCTCCGGTCTGGTACTTCACGCCCTACTACTCGATGCTGCGGGCGACGACCGGCACGATGGTCAACGTGTTGGCCGTGCTGGCGGCGATCGGCGCGGTGCTGGCGATCGTCAAAGGCCGCTTCGGCATGGTCGCCAAGATTGCGGTGGCCGTCGGCACCGTGGTGGCGATCGCCTTGCTCTTGGCCTTCGACGCCAAGTTCTGGGGCGTCGTCGTGATGGGCGGCGCGGTCGTCATCCTGTTCTTCCTGCCCTGGCTCGATCACAGCCCGGTTCGCTCGATCCGCTACCGGCCTGGCTGGCACAAGGCCTTGTACGGCGTCTTCGTGGCCAATTTCTTCGTGCTCGGCTACCTCGGCATTCAGCCGCCGACCGACCTCGGCACGCTGGTCTCCCAGATCGGCACGCTGGTTTATTTCGGCTTCTTCCTGCTGATGCCGTGGTGGAGCCAGCTCGGCACCTTCAAGCCGGTGCCCGACCGCGTTACGTTCGCCCATTGAGTCGCAGGAGCCTCACGAGATGAAGAAACTGATCGCCCTGCTGCTTGCCGGTTTCGCGCTGCTCGGCCCGGCTCGCGCTGCCAGCGATGTCGCCTGGGACCGGTTCCCGGTCGAGAAGATGACCGACCTGGCGTCGCTGCAAAACGGTGCCCGCCTGTTCGTCAACTATTGCCTGAACTGCCACTCCGCGGCCTTCATGCGCTACAACCGGCTGCGCGACATCGGTCTGACCGAGAACCAGATTGCCGACAACTTGATGTTCGCGACCGAAAGGGTCGGCGAAACCATGAAGGTGGCGCTCGACCCGCGTCAGGCCAAAGAATGGTTCGGTGGCGTGCCGCCCGACCTGACCGTGATTGCGCGCTCGCGCGCGGTGGCCGGCAAGGGCAGCGGCGCCGACTATCTCTATACCTACTTGCGCAGTTACTACCGCGACGACGCCACGCCGACCGGCTGGAACAACCTGGTCTATCCCAACGTCGGCATGCCGCACGTGATGTGGGAACTGCAGGGCCAACGCCGCGCGCGCTTTGTTGAAGAAAAGGACGCTCACGACCCGAGCAAGAGCGTGCTGCGCCAAGCCGGATTCGAGCAGATCACCCCCGGCACGCTGAATCCGCTGGAGTTCGACGATGCGGTCGCCGACCTGGTGGCCTATCTGCAGTGGATGGGCGAGCCGACGCAAAACGATCGTGCGCGCATCGGCGTGTGGGTGTTGCTGTTCCTGGCCGTTTTCACTTTCTTCGCCTGGCGCTTGAACGCCGCGTACTGGAAAGACGTGAAGTGAGGGCAGCCGTCCGGCGCGCCTGAAGGCGCGCTTCGGAGAAGCCTTGTAGATCGACGCGTGGTGGCCTGACCGGCTCGCCGCGCCTTTTGTTTTTCAGATTGCCCCGAGAACGATAGGAGCCAGCCCATGATGGTGCTTTATTCCGGCACGACCGACCCTTACTCGCACCGCTGCCGCTTCGTGCTGTTCGAAAAAGGCATGGATTTCGAGATCCGCGACGTCGACCTGTTCGCCAAGCCCGAAGACATCGCGTTGATGAATCCGTACAACGAGGTGCCTATCCTCGTCGAGCGCGATCTCATCCTGTACGAGTCCCACATCATCAACGAGTACATCGACGAGCGCTTCCCCCATCCGCAGCTGATGCCGGGCGACCCTGTGGCGCGTGCGCGGGTGCGCCTGTTCCTGTTCAATTTCGAGAAGGAGCTGTTCGCGCACGTCAACCTGCTCGAGAGCCGCGGCGTCAAGGCCACGGACAAGCAGCTCGAGAAGGCGCGCTCGCAGATCCGCGACCGGCTGACCCAGCTCGCCCCGATATTCTTGAAGAACAAGTACATGCTCGGCGACGACTTCTCGATGCTCGACGTGGCGATCGCGCCCTTGCTGTGGCGGCTCGACTATTACGGCATCGACCTGTCGAAGAACGCGCTGCCGCTTCTGAAGTACGCCGAGCGCATTTTCTCGCGGCCGGCCTACATCGAGGCGCTGACGCCGTCCGAGAAGGTGATGCGCAAGTAAGCGACAGGCCAACGCATGACGATCCCGGTGACTCCCGGCGGACAGGGCAACTCGACCCGGCCCTACTTGATCCGCGCGCTGCACGACTGGTGCACCGACAACGGCTTCACCCCGTATCTGGCGGTGCATGTCGACGGCTCGGTTCAAGTGCCGCTCGAGTACGTCAAGAACAACGAGATCGTTCTGAACGCCAGTTTCGAGGCCACCAGTGGCCTTCAACTGGGCAACGAGTTCATCAGCTTCAAAGCACGGTTTGGCGGCACGGCGCGAGAGATTCACGTGCCCATCGATCACGTGATTGCGATCTATGCACGGGAGAACGGCCAGGGCATGGCTTTTCCCGCGCCCGCACAAGGTGCCGATTCGCCTGTCGAAGGCATGGAAGCGGTGGTGCGGGGTCTGCGCCTGGCCCCATCGAGCGGCCCCACGTCGGAGCAGGGCTTGGCAGCAGCCGGTAGCGAAGCGCAGAGCAGCGAAGAGCAGGACGATCCTCCGCGCAACGAGCCTCCGCCGGGCGGCCCGCGCCCAGCACTCAAGCGCATCAAGTGAGCCCGTCGGCGTTGTTGCCCCGGCAGTGGTTTGGGACTTCTAGAATTGCAGCCCGCGCCGGCTTAGCTCAGTAGGTAGAGCACCCGCCTTGTAAGCGGAAGGTCGTCCGTTCGATTCGGACAGCCGGCACCATCCTTTCGTCGCGTGCGGCATCGTCCTCACGGCTTTCGCCTTGCGGCAACCCGGGCGCTTCGTGCAGGAATGGACGAGCGAGCGCCGGGCTTGCGTCGAATCGTTTCAATCGGGCTGCTTCGATTGAACGCGGATGCGGATGCCGCTACCCTGCCAGCCATGTTGCTGCAGTGCCGCCTCCAGACGAGGCAGCAACTGCCGCAGTTTGGCGGCGACAGACGGGCTGCTGGCGATCAGCGCCCAACCGTCTTCCCCGATTGGTCCGGCCCGCACTTCGGTTGCCAGGGGCAATGGCAGCAAAGGACGGATGGCCTCGAAACGGGCGTTCGAGTCGCGCAGCAAGGCTTGCAGCCGGGCCAGGGGCGGGCAGTTCGCCAGCGCCTCTCCGATCGGCTGGGCTGCCTGGAGAGTGGAGTTCGGGTGCAAGGCCATGATCAGGAGCATCGCATGCAAATCATAGTGACCGATAGCGGTCTGGGCGGCGCCCGGGTTTTGAGTCTGCGCGGCCGGCACGTCTTCGGCATGATCCTGGCCGCGGCGCTCGCCATCGTGCTGCTGGCGGCTGCGGCTTACCCGCTCGTTTTCTCGTCGGCCCTGCCGACCGGCTCGTCGCTGACCGACACGATGGCCCGCCTCGATCCGCGCGAAGACAAGAGCGCCCAGCGCGACCGCTATCTGCGCGAGAACCTCGATGCGATGGCCGCGAAGCTGGGAGAGTTGCAGGCCAAGCTGATGAAGCTCGACGCCGTCGGCGAGAGAGTCTCCGGTCTGGCTGGCTTGAAGCCCGAGGACTTCGAGGGCCTGGACAAGCCGCCAGCACCGGGCGGCGCGGCGAGTGCTGCGGCGCCCGGCAGCGGCGGCCCCTATCTGCCGATGGCATCGCCCTCATTGACGCAGCTCGGCCGGGAACTGGCCCTGATCGACGAGCAGGCCGATCGCAGCAACGACATCTTCACCCTGGCCGAGTCACGCCTGCTGGAAACCCGGCTGCTGGCGCTGATGGTGCCCAGCTCGGCACCGGTGCCCGGGCCTATCGGCTCGGGCTTCGGCTTTCGCTCCGACCCCTTTACCGGGCGCGGCGCCCTGCACACCGGCCTGGACTTCCCGGCCAGTACCGGCACGCCGATCCAGGCGGCTGCCGGCGGGGTGGTACGCAGTGCTGAGCGGCACCCGCAGTACGGCCTGCTGGTCGAGCTCGACCATGGCAACGCCCTCGTG
>NZ_JACDCU010000383.1 GCF_013817365.1 Methylibium sp.
GGCGACGAGTCGGTAGATACAAAAGCAGAGGCGAAAAAAAACCGCCGAGGGACAGGCCCGGCGGTTGGGGGTTCGGCGGCGCTTTCTTGCTTAGGCGCTGGCCTCTCCTCCGCCGGAGCGGTGCGAGGACCAGAAATACGCAAAAAAGAAGGCGCTGCGGAGCATGGGCGGGAATGTAGCACGGGCGCATCGGCCGCTCCCGGCGCGTCTCAGCAAGCCTTGGCGCCGAAGCCTTCGTGTTCGAGCCGCGCGATCAGCGCCGCCACGTGGGCCGAATTGCGCGTCTGCAGCACCAGCTCGACTTCCACGTTCTGAGCGGCCAGGCTGGTGAAGGCACGCTGATGATGCACCTCTTCGATGTTGGCGCCCGCTTCGGCGACAAGCGCCGTGATTCTTGCCAGCACCCCGGGGGAATCGCGCGCGTCGACGCGGATCCGGGTCAGCCGGCCCGCCCGCACCATGCCGCGCTCGATGATCGCGGCCAGCAACAGCGGATCGATGTTGCCGCCGCACAGCACCAGCCCGACCCGTCTGCCGGCGTAGCGCTGCGGCTCCTTCAGCAGTGCCGCCAGGCCGGCGGCGCCGGCCCCTTCCACGAGCGTCTTCTCGATCTCGAGCAGCATGACGATGGCCTGCTCGAGATCGCCCTCCTCGACCAGCACCAGGTCGTCCACCAGCTTGCGCACCAGTTCGCGGGTGATGCGCCCCGGTTCGCCCACCGCAATGCCTTCGGCAATCGTGTTCTTGCCTTGCGGGTGAGCAGTGCCCTTGATCAGATTGACCATCGCCGGAAAGCGGGCCGTCTGCACGCCGATCACTTCGAGCTGCGGCTTCATCGCGCGGGTGACCGTGGCGACGCCGGAAATGAGCCCGCCGCCACCGACGGCGACCAACAGCGTGTCCAGCTCGGGCTGCGCGCACAGCATCTCCAGACCGATGGTGCCCTGGCCCGCAATCACGAGCGGGTCGTCGAAGGGATGCACGAAAGCCAGCCCTTCCGTCCGGGCGAGCTGCAGCGCACGGTCGCGCGCCTCGTCGAAGCCTTCGCCGTGCAGCAGCACTTCCGCGCCGAACCCGCGCGTGCGCTCGACCTTCACGGCCGGCGTGGCCAGCGGCATCACGATCACCGCGCGCAGACCCAGACGGTGCGCGTGATGGGCGACGCCCTGAGCATGGTTGCCGGCCGAAGCGGCGATCACCCCGGCGAGCGGCGCGCCGGCGTCTCGCTCGGCGACCAGGGCGAGCAGCTTGTTGAGCGCACCGCGTTCCTTGAAGGACGCGGTGAACTGCAGGTTCTCGAACTTGAGGAAGACCTGGGCGCCGGTGATCTGCGAAAGCGTCTTCGATTCGACGCAAGGCGTTTCCAGCACGTGCCCTGCCAGCCGCTGCGCGGCGGCCTGCACGTCGGCCAAGCTGACTGAAGCCAGCGCGGCGGCGCCGGCCGGGGCGAGCTCGCCGCTCAGGCTCAGGCAGTGCCCCCGACGGTCAGCCCGTCGATGCGCAACGTGGGCTGGCCCACGCCGACCGGCACGCTCTGGCCTTCCTTGCCGCAGGTGCCGATGCCGGTATCGAGTGCGAGATCGTTGCCGATCATCTTCACGCGGGTGAGGGAATCCGGGCCGTTGCCGATGATGGTGGCGCCCTTCACCGGATACTGAATCTTGCCGTTTTCCACCCAGAACGCCTCGCTCGCCGAGAACACGAACTTGCCGCTGGTGATGTCGACCTGGCCGCCGCCGAAGTTGGTGGCGTACAGGCCCTTCTTGATGGAGGCGACGATCTCTTCCTTGGACTTGTCGCCGCCCAGCATGTAGGTGTTGGTCATGCGCGGCATGGGCACGTGCGCATAGCTTTCGCGACGGCCATTGCCGGTGGGGGCGACCTTCATCAGCCGGGCGTTCATGGAGTCCTGGATGTAGCCCTTGAGGATGCCGTCTTCGATGAGCACGTTGCGCTGGCTCGGGTTGCCCTCGTCATCGACGTTGAGCGAGCCGCGCCGGTCGGGGATGGTGCCGTCGTCGAGCACCGTCACGCCCTTGGCGGCCACGCGCTGACCGACCCGCCCGGCAAAGGCGCTCGAGCCCTTGCGGTTGAAGTCGCCCTCCAGGCCGTGGCCGATGGCCTCGTGCAGCAGGATGCCGGGCCAGCCCGGGCCGAGCACCACCGTCATTTCGCCGGCCGGCGCCGGCCGGCTCTCCAGGTTGGTGAGCGCCGCGTTGACCGCCTGGTCCACGTAGCCTGCGATCACGTCGTCGTGGAAGTAACCCAGGCCGAAACGCCCGCCGCCGCCGCCCGAGCCCATCTCGCGGCGGCCGTTCTGCTCGGCGATGACAGTGACCGACAGGCGCACCAGCGGTCGCACGTCGGCGGCGATCGTGCCGTCGGCACGTGCGACCAGCACCACGTCGTACTCGCCGGCCAGCCCCGCCATGACCTGCTTGATGCGCGGATCCTTGGCGCGCGCCATCTTCTCCATGCGTTCGAGCAGGGCCACCTTCTGCGTGCTGTCGAGCGTGGCGATCGGGTCCATCGGCGCGTAGAGCACGCGGCTGGACGCCAGCCGGCGAGCGGGACCGACCTTGACGCGCTTGCTGGCGCCGCTGGCGGCGATGCTGCGCACCGTGCGTGCGGCGTCGAGCAGCGCGGCTTCGGAAATGTCGTCGCTGTAAGCGAACGCCGTCTTCTCGCCGGCCACGGCGCGCACGCCCACGCCCTGGTCGATGCCGAAGCTGCCGCTCTTGACGATGCCTTCTTCCAGGCTCCAGCCCTCGCTGCGCGTGTACTGGAAGTAGAGGTCGGCGTCGTCGATGCGGTGCTCCCCGATCACGCGCAGTGCGTCGGCAAGCTTGGCTTCGTCGAGGCCGAAGGGCTCGAGCAACAGTCGCCGGGCGATGGCCAAGCGCTCGATGGTGGGTTCGCGTGAAATCATGGTTTCATTCTAGGCAGCGAGCTCGGTCCGCGTTTTCGAGAATCCATGCCGCCGCGATTGCCGCTGCGCGCGCCGAGTCGGCTCTCGTCAGGGGCGCAGGCTGCTCCGGCTCGGCCAGTGGTGGTTAGCCAGGCGCGGCGCGGGTACGCGCGCCGCTCGGCTTTGGCCCACATGCGCTCACTCCGGCGCCTGATCCTCGTCACGCAACGCCAGCGCGCGCTCATAGAGTGCGTTGCGCGCCGCGCCGCTGGCCTCGGCTGTCAGCGCCACGGCCTGTTTCAGCGGCAGCGCGGCCAGGAGGGTGCGCAGCAGCCGATCGGTGTCGGCGGCCATGCCGGCGTCATCCCGTTGCGGCTGGGCATGCAGAACGAGCACGAACTCACCGCGCGTGCGGTTGACGTCCGCAGCGAGCCAGGCCGACAGCTCGGCGGCCGGCATCGTCGCAATGCTCTCGAACTGCTTGGTCAATTCGCGGCACAGCGTCAATCTGCGGGCGGGCATCGCCTCGGCCAGCGCCGCCGCCAGGGCGCCGATGCGGTGCGGCGCCTCGAACAGCACGGTGGTCTCGGCATGCTGTGCCAGCTCGCGCAGCTGGCCGGCGCGCTCGGCGGCCTTGGCGGCGAGAAAACCGACGAATCGAAAGCCGTCGCTCCCTGCGTCGCCCGCTGCGCTGAGCGCCGTGGTCACGCTGCTGGCGCCCGGCAGCGGCAGCACGCGGTAGCCAGCCGCGCTCACGGCCGCGACCAGCCTCGCGCCCGGATCGCTGACGGCCGGCGTGCCGGCGTCGCTCATGTAGGCGACTCGCTCGTCGCGCGCCAGCCGTTCGATCACTGCCTGCGCCGCCTGCGCCTCGTTGTGCTCGTGCAGCGCCAGCAGCGGCTTGTCCAGGCCCAGGTAGCGCAGCAGTCCGGTGCTGACGCGCGTGTCCTCGCAGGCCACCGCGTCGGCCAGCACCAGGGCATGCACGGCCCGCAGGGTGATGTCGGCCAAGTTGCCGATCGGCGTGGCCACGACGTAGAGCGCGCCTTTGGGATACTGCTGCGCGCCCGCCGCGCTGGCGGCAGCTTGCTGGATCAACGAGGCATCGATGCTGACGACCAAGGCAGTGGGAGACAAG
>NZ_JACDCU010000384.1 GCF_013817365.1 Methylibium sp.
GAACCAATCCACGCATCCCGCATTCGCCATCGCATCCGCGTTGAGCACCTGCTTCGCATCCGCGCCCATCAGCAGCTTCTTCACCGGCAGCTCCATCTTCTTGCCCGACAAGGTCCGCGGCACCGCTTCGACCTGGAAGATCTCGTTCGGCACATGCCGCGCCGACAGCGCCGTCCGGATCACCGCCTTCAGCCGCTTCGTCAACGCCTCATCCAGCACCAACCCTTCGCGCAGCACCACGAACAGCGGCATGTAGCTCTCTCGGCCCAGGTATTCCAGGTCCACCACCAGGCTGTCCAGCACCTCCGGCAGCGCCTCGACCGCCCGGTACAACTCTGCCGTACCCATGCGGATGCCGTGGCGGTTGATCGTGGCGTCGCTGCGGCCGTAGATGACGGCGCCGCCGCGTGGCGTGATGCGGATCCAGTCGCCGTGGCGCCAAACCGCAGGTTGCCCATTTCGGCCCGGGTACATGTCGAAGTAGCTGCCCAGGTAGCGGCGGTTGTCGGGGTCGTTCCAGAAGTACAGCGGCATCGAGGGAATGGGCTTCGTGCACACCAGCTCGCCCACCTCGTCGATCAGTGCGCGGCCGCGCCCGCTGGCGTCGGGCTCGCTCCAGGCCTCGACCGCCGCGCCGAGGCAGCGGCACTGCATCTCGCCTTTCACCACGGGCAGGGTCACCATGCCGGCAACGAAAGCGCCGGCGAAGTCGGTGCCGCCGGAGATCGGGTTGAGCCAGATGTCGCGGCCCTCGCGCTTGGGCAGCTGGTCCCAGATCCACTGGTAGCCCTCGTCCGACAGCGGTGAGCCGGTCGAGCCCACGCCGCGCAGCGCCGACAGATCGCCCTCGCGCATCGGCTCGATGCCGGCTTTCAGGCAGCTCGCGTAGAACGCGGCCCCCGCGCCGAAATAGGTGACACCGGCATCGGCCGCGAAGCGCCACAGCACGCCCCAGTCGGCCGCACCGACCGCCGGCGCCGGCCCGCCCGGGCTGCCGTCGTACAGGCACACGGTCGTGCCGTTCAACAGCCCCGAGACCTGCGCGTTCCACATGATCCAGCCGCTGCTGCTGTACCAGTGGAAGCGGTCGCCGCTCTCGGCGCTGGCGCCCAGGTTGTGGTGCATGGCATTGGCCTTGAGCGAATTGAGCATCACGCCGCCATGGCCGTGCACGATGGCCTTGGGCAGGCCGGTGGTGCCGCTCGAATAGACGATCCAAAGCGGCTGGTCGAAGGGCAGCCACAGCGGCTCGAAGGTCGCCTCGCCTTCGGTGAGCGCGGCGAAGTCGTGCACCGCGCGCCCGGCGGCGGCGAGCGGCGCCGCATCGGCCGCTTCGTCGAGGTAACGCAGCAGCACCACGTCGCGCACGCTCGGCAAGGCCTCGAGCAGTTCACGCAGCAGCGGCAGGCGGTCGTGCGGGACGCCACCGTACATGTAGCCATCGCAGGCGATCAGCGCCTTGGGCTCGATCTGCCGGAAGCGGTCGAGCACCGCCACCGGCCCCATGTCGGGTGAGCACACCGACCACACCGCGCCGACGCTGGCGCAGGCCAGAAACGCCACGATTGCCTGCGGCGCGTTCGGCAAAAAGGCGGCGACGCGGTCGCCGGGCGTGATGCCCAGACGCTGCAGGTGCAAGGCGAGCGAGGCGACTTGGCGCTTCAGCTCCGGCCAGCTCGTTTCGTGCAAGGCCTGCGGATCGCGTTGGCTCAAGGCCTCGTTGCGAAACAGGATGGCCGGGTGCCCAGCCGCGTGTGCGGCGTCCGCATGACGCAGCACCTGCTGCGCGTAATTGACTTGCGCGCCCTCGAACCAGCGCGCGCCGGGCATCGCCGGCTCGGAGAGCACGCTGCCCCAGGGCGTGGGCGAGAGCACATCGAAGTGCTCCCAGATCGAGGCCCAGAAGTCGGGCAGCTCGTCGATCGACCAACGCCACAGGGCGTCGTAGCCGGCCGGCGTGTCGGCCTCAAAACGCCGGCCGCGGCTGGTTTCGAGAAAGCGCAGGTAGCGGGCGATCTGCGGCTCGGGAAGGGGCGCGGGCGAGGAAGGCATCGGCGGCTCCAGGGGTCGGACCACAAGCGTAGCGCGCGGCTTGCGGGCCGGCCTTGCTGTGCAGCCCGAGCATTTCGCACGGATTCGCACACGGGGCCTGTCGCTTTCGATCTCGCAGGCCGTCTCCCTCAAGTCAGCGCGCGTTGCGCCGAAGAGAATGCAAACCCCTTGCGGGCGAAGAAGCCGCAGGCGGCATGCCTACCGGCCCGGACGAGACGAGGAACACGCTTTGGCCTATCTGCCTTCGAGCTACGACCCCGGGCTCGTCGTCGCCTCCCTGTTGATCGCGAGCTTCGCGTCCTACGTCGCTCTGGACCTGGCCAAGAGGGTGCATACCCACGACCGGGGCGTGAATCTGGGCTGGTGGTTGGGCGGCTCGGTGGCGATGGGCACCGGCATGTGGTGCATGCACTTCGTCGGCATGCTGTCGTTCTCCTTGCCCATCGCGCTCGGCTACACCTGGGGGCTGACGGTGGCTTCGTGGGTCGCCGCGGTGGCCGTGTCGGCCATGGCCTTGTTCGTTGCCAGCCGCGCCTCGCTGAGCTGGCGCCGGCTGGCCGGCGGCGCGCTGGCGATGGGCGCCGGCATCTGTGTAATGCACTACATCGGCATGGCCGCGCTAGACATGGCGCCGGGCATTGTGTGGAATCCGTTCCTGGTCGCAGCCTCGGCGCTCATCGCGGTCGGTGCGTCGGCGGCGGCACTGCTGATCTTCTTCTGGCTGCGCAGGGTCAATGCCACTCGCGGCCAGCTCTATCAGAGCCTCGCCGCACTGGTGATGGGCGGTGCCATCTGCGGCATGCACTACACCGGCATGGCCGCAGCGAGTTTCCCCGAGGGCGCGGTGTGCCTGAGCGCCAACGCCCTGGCGGGCAGCAACGTCGGCGCCGCGGTGGCGATGTGGTCGGTGGCGCTGCTCGCGGTGGCCTTGTTCACCTCGACCCTCGATGCGCGCATGCAGAGCAGGACGGTGCGGCTCGCCGGTTCGCTCAAGGCGGCGAATGCGCAACTGCAGGCGGTCAACGAAGAGTTGAAACACCGCGCCTTCGTGGACCCGCTCACCGGCCTGCCCAACCGCCTGCTGTTCGAAGACCGGTTGACGCACGCGCTGAGCCGCCTCGATCGTGCCGAGGAACGCCTCACCGGGCGCCCCGGGGCCAAGCTGGCCGTGCTGTTCATCGATCTCGACGGCTTCAAGCCGGTCAACGATTCGCTGGGTCACGCGGCCGGCGACCTGGTGCTCAAGGAGGCGGCGCTGCGCCTGGGCGTCGCCGCACGCGACAGCGACACGCTGGCGCGCATCGGCGGCGACGAGTTCGTGATGCTGGTGGAGGACGCGGCCAGCCTGGCCGACTGCGTGGCCCTGGCGCGCCGGCTGGTCGCGGTTCTGGCCCGCCCGTTTGAAGTCGGGAACCGGCAGGTGGAGGTTTCCGGTTCGGTCGGCATCGTCGTCTATCCCGATCACGGCCACAAGGACAAGCTCGTCGCGCATGCCGACGCCGCGATGTACGCGGCCAAGCGCGCCGGCGGCAACACCTATGCCTTGTTCGAGTCGCACATGGACGCCGGCGCACTCGAACAACTGAGCCTGCAGAACGACCTGCGTCACGCCGTCGAGCTCGGGCAGCTGCAGCTCTACTACCAGCCCAAGTTCGACGCGCGGCGGGGGCAGATCCGCGGCGTCGAGGCCTTGCTGCGCTGGGACCATCCGGTGCGCGGGCTGGTCAGCCCGGGCGTGTTCATCCCGCTGGCCGAGCGGGTCGGCCTGATCAACAGCGTGGGCAACTGGGTCATCGACGAAGCGTGCCGCCAGATGCAGGCCTGGGCCGAAGACGGCCTGCGGATGCGCGTCGCGATCAATCTGTCGGCGCACCAGCTGCGTGAGGAAGACCTGGTCGAACGCATTGCGAAGGCCCTGGCTCGGCACCAGGTCGAGCCCTCCCAGCTGCTGTGCGAGATCACCGAAACGGCCGCGATGGA
>NZ_JACDCU010000385.1 GCF_013817365.1 Methylibium sp.
CCTGCGTGCTCGTGTACTGGCGGTGGCGGCCGTCGGGCATGAGGTCGGCGTAGTGCAGCACTTCATCCTTGCTGCCGTAGGGCTTGTCGCCCACCTCGATGCGGCGCAGGTACTTGACCCAGCTCACGCCCTGCACGCCGGGCACGACCAGGCGCAGCGGGTAACCGTTCTCGGGGCGCAGCATTTCGCCGTTCTGGCCGTACGCGACGAGCACCTCGCCGCTTTCCACCAGTTCCATCGGTAGCGTGCGCGTCATCGAGGAACCATCGGCACCCTCGCCCAGCACGAAGCGGCCGCGCTCGTAATCCACGCCGCACAGCTCGAACAGGGTTCGCAGCGGCACGCCGGTGAACTCGCTGCAGCTGAGCATGCCGTGCGTGTACTGGCAGGTCGGCACCGCGGCGTTGCCCCACTCCATGCCGGTGTTGGCGCCGCATTCGATGAAGTGGAAGCGCGAGACCGAGGGCAGACGCATGAGCTCGTCCATCGTGAACACGCGCGGCGTCTTCACGAGGCTCGCATCCGAGCCATTGATCATCAACCGGTGTTTTGCAGGGTCCACGTCCCACCAGCCCTGGTGATGCCGCTCGAAGTGCAGTCCGCTGGGCGTGACGATGCCGAACAGCGACTGCAGCGGCGCAAACGACACCGAGGCCTGGGTGGTCTGCGTGAGGCCCGGGCTGCGGCGGCGCTGTACGTTGGCTTCGAACTCGGACGGCTTGCCGTAGCCATCGGTGGCCACCGGCTGGCCGAGGCCCAAGCTGTGTGCGGGCAGGTTCAGGATGTGCGGGTCGCCCCCGTCGGCCGACACCGGATCGGCCGCCGCCAGTGCCAGGGGCGCCGTCGCCGCAGCGCCGGCCGCCGCAAAGGCCTGCCGGATGAAGTCCCGGCGTCCGCTGCGGGCTTCGGCGAAAACCTGCCGCACGCCCGCCGCATCGACGAAGTTTTCCGGTGCCTTGATCAGGCGCCCGGCCGGTTTGCCTTGCGAATCCACGCTGCCCTTTCGCCAATCGGAAGCACCGGTTCTGCATTGCGCCTGGAAAGCGACTCGCCCGGATATCATTTGTGGCGAATATTAGCGATTGCAGAAGTTATTGCGATGGGGGGAAACCCGCCGAGGGTCCGGGCCGTCCCTCGGGCCGCTGGCCGGGCCTATGCTCTCCCGCGTTGCGTCTGCCTTCGCCGCCATGATCACCTTCCACATCGGCCACCTTCCTCTGCGCCTACAGGCCCCCGCTTTCGTGCTCGTGCTGGCGCTTCTCGGTGGGCCGAGCCTTGCGGCCGGAACGGCCGGCGAATCGGCACTGCCCCGCGTGCCCCTGATGACGCTGGAGGGGGCTCCGGTCGATCTGCCCGCCTTTGCCAAAGGACAGCCGACCGTCGTCAACCTGTGGGCCACGTGGTGCCCGCCGTGCCGCGAAGAGATGCCGATGCTCGCGCTGGCCCAGGAGCGCGAGACCTCGGTTCGTTTCGTGTTCGCCAACCAGGGCGAAAGCGCGGCCGTGGTGCGGCGCTACCTGTACGACGAGATCCTCGCGCTCGACAACGTGCTGCTCGACGCTGCTTCGGCGTTGCGTCCGGCGGTCGGCGCCAGGGGCCTGCCGACAACGCTGTTCTACGACGCCGAGGGCCGTTTGGTCGCGCGCCATGTCGGCGCCATTTCCAAGGCTGCGCTCGCGAGCAAGTTGAAGCTGCTGCGCCCGGGCGACTGAGCGGCAGCGTCAGTCGATCGCCGGAGCCGGGCCTGGCTCGGCTCGATGAGGCCGATCAGGAAAGAAACGGCACCACGCTCGCGAGCAAGGCCTCGGGCGCTTCCTCGGGGATGTAGTGACCGCAGGCAAGTGCTTCGCCCTTCACGTCCCGCGCGACGCGGCGCCATTCATCGAGCGGGTGGAAGCACCGGTGAACGACGCCGTGCTCGCCCCAGAGCGCCAGCAGCGGTTGCTCGAGCAGGCGGCCGGCATCGCGGTCGGCCCGGTCGTGTTCGAGGTCGATGCCGGCCGAGGCGCGGTAGTCCTCGCACAACCCGTGCGCGGCGCCCGGAAGCGCAATGCAACGCTCGTACTCGGCCAGCGCGAGCGGATCGAAAGCGCTGAGGCCGGCGCTGCCTCGGCGCATCACGTCGCGAACGTAGCCGGCAGGGTCGGCCTGGATGAGCCGTTCCGGCAGCGGCGCGGGCTGGATGAGGAAGAACCAGTGCCAATAGGCCCGCGCGAACGCCTCGGTCGTCTGCTCGTACATCGCCAGGGTGGGTGCGATGTCGAGCAACACCAGACGCCGGACCGCCTCGGGGTGGTCCACGGCCAGGCGGTGGGCGACCCGCGCGCCGCGGTCGTGGGCCAGCACATCGAACCGTTCGAAACCGAGCGCGTGCATCAGTGCGAGCGGGTCACGCGCCATGGCTCGCTTCGAGTAGTTCTCATGATCGGCCTCGCCATTGGGCTTGGTCGAGTCCCCGTAGCCGCGCAGGTCGACAGCGACCACGGTGCGATGCTGCGCAAGAACCGGCGCAACGCGGTGCCAGATGGCATGCGTCTGCGGATGGCCGTGCAGCAACAGCAGCGGCGCGCCGGTGCCTCCGATGACCGCCGCGATGTAAATGCCGTCGCCCACCTCCATGCGAAGCGGTTCGAAACGGGGGAACAGCGGCTGCGCAGAAGCGTTCATGGTGAATGGCCGATGGGTTTACTGAGGGGCGGGCGCCTGCCCCGGGACAGGAACATCGGGCGCCCGGTCGAACACCCGCAGCACGACGATGAGCGCCAGCGCCGCGAAAGGCATCGCGATCGGGTTGACCAGGCCGGCGCCGATCGGCGCCACGAAGAGAAACAGACGCAGGCCCCAGCTGTACAACACGCTGGCGCGTTGCACGTATGCCGTGGCCATCGGGTTGCGACGCTCGCGCGCCGGCGAGCCGACGGGCAGCGAAAGCACGAAGCCGGCCTGGCTGAAGTAGCGCATCGCCATGGCCGAGCACAAGTAGGAGGCGAACAGCGTGGCCAGCAGCAGCAGCTCCAGCACCAGCCGCGCCGAGTTTTGCGGCGGCGCCCACAGCGTGCCGTTCCTGACGGCCGACGAAGCGGCGAGCGAAACGCTGCCCATCAGCGCGAGTGCTGCAGTCGATGCGGTGATGGTGGCCGACATCAGCGAATTCCTGAGCGTCTGCACGGCAAGGATTTCCGAGCCCGGCTGCACCGCGAGCGCCGCGACCCACTCGCCGCGCAGCCGGGAATGCGCCGAACGCGCCGTCACCTCGGGGCCGCGGCGCGCGGTCATAACAAGGTGCAACTCATAAGCGCCGATGAGCAAGGTGGCCGCCGCAATGGCCAGCCAGGGAAGCAAAGGATTCATGCGGCATCCTATCGGCCCGGCCATCCGCTGGCTTTCCCGGACGTGCATGGCAGGCCGCGGCGGGCGCCCGGCACAATTACGGGTTTGTTTTACCGAGCCTGCGGCGCGTTGGCAATCACGATCATGGAACTTGAACTCAACCCTGAAACAGCCACCCGGGCCGTGGTCTGGGGCGCTCTGCTCATCGGCGTGCTGCTCGGCGCGGCGGGTCAGGCGTCGCGCTTTTGCATTCGCGGCGCCATTGCCGACTGGTTCGTCTTTCGCGGGCAAGCCCGCCTGATGACCTGGGTGCTCGCCGTGGCGGTCGCCGCGCTCGGCTCACAGGTGCTGATCGGATTGCAGGTGTTCGATGCCGAGCGCACGCTGCCGTGGAGCGAGCGCTTCGTCTGGGCCTCCTACCTGGTGGGTGGCGCCCTGTTCGGCTATGGCATGGTGCTGGCGGCCGGGTGCCCGCAGCGCAGCCTGGTCAAGGCCGGGTCGGGCAATCTCAAATCGTTGGTGACGCTGCTGGTCGCCGCCGTCGTCGCGCAGATGACGCTGCGCGGCGTGTTGGCGGAAGTCCGCGTACAGGGGCTCGACACGTGGAGCCTGCAACTCGGCCGGCCGCAAGACCTCGGCTCGCTGCTGGCCGTGCTGCTGCCCGCATCGGCCGCCACGTTGCGATGGGCCTTGCTGC
>NZ_JACDCU010000056.1 GCF_013817365.1 Methylibium sp.
ACTCACCACCATCACGCGCGGCGCCCAGGCATCCTTGCCCAGCGCCTGGCGCAGAGTGAGCATTTCCCGCAAGTCGCGAGCGGTCTCCTCGGCCAGCGGCAGGTCGCCCTTGCTGACCGCGAGCACATCCGCGATCTCCAGGATGCCGGCCTTGATGGCCTGCACGTCGTCACCCAGACCCGGCGGACAGACCACCACCCGCGTATCGGCCAGCGAGGCGATGGCCGTCTCCGACTGGCCGGCACCTACCGTCTCCACGATGATTCGGTCGAAGCCGGCCGCATCGAAGCAATCGACCGCCGCCCGCGCGGTACGCGACAGGCCGCCCGACTGGCCGCGCGCGGAGAGCGAGCGGATGAAGCAGTTCGGGTGAGCGCCGTGTTCGCCCATGCGGATGCGGTCGCCAAGCACGGCCCCCCCGGTGATGGGGCTCGACGGGTCCACCGCGATCACCGCCACGCGCAGGTCCCTGGCGAGCCACACGCCGAGCAGGGCGCTGACCAGCGTCGATTTGCCGCCGCCGGGCACGCCTGTGATGCCGACCACCAGCGCGCGTCCGGCATGAGAGGCGAGCAGCTCCGCGGTTTCCCGGCTCCCTGCGGCCCCGTCGTCGAGGTAGGTCAGCACGCGCGCGATGGCCCGTCGGTCGCCCGAGCGCACGCGGGTGAGCAAGGCTTGCCGGCCGGCTTCGAGCGACAGCATCAGACGACGATCAGCGGTTGCCCGAAGCCGAGATCGCGACGCAGCCGAGCGCAGATCTCCTCGTGGGTCAGCCCCGCGCGTGCGCCATCGACCACGGCGGCGAACAGGTTGGCTTGCGGGTCGTCTGCGGTGCGGGAGAGATGGTCGAGCGCCTTGTCGACTTCGGCCGTCGAGCGCGCGGCTTTCCACGCGGCGAAGTCGTCCAGGTGTCGCTGCATCACCGCCGGCTCGGGACGTTCGATGAACGGCCGCGCACTGGCATCTTCTTCCACCTGGTACGCATTGACGCCCACGACGACCTGCTCGCCGGACTCGATGCGCTGCTGGAAGCGCTGGGCCGAGGCGCCGATCATTCTTTGCACCAGCCCCGACTCGACGGCCTTGAACATGCCGCCGGCCTCATCGACCAGCGCGATGAGCGACAGGATCTTTTCTTCCATCTGGTCCGTCAGCGTCTCCACGTAGAACGAGCCGCCGAGCGGATCGATCACGTCGGTCAGGTGCGCTTCCTCGCGAAGGATGTTTTGCGTCGCCACCGCGATGCGCGCGCCGAACTCGCTCGGCGTGGCCAGCGCCTCGTCGTAGGCATCGGTGTGCAGCGACTGCAGGCCCCCGAAGATGCCGGCCATCGCCTGCACCGTGACGCGGGCGATGTTGTTGAGCGGCTGCTGGCGCGTCAGATCGACGCCCGAGGTCTGCCCATGGAACTTGAACCGGGCCGAGCGCGGGTCCTTCGCGCCGAGCCTTTCGCGGGCAACGCGAGACCAGATGCGGCGCCCGGCGCGGAACTTCGCCACCTCCTCGAAGAAATTGAGCGAGATGTCGAAGAAGAACGTGAAGCGCGGCAGGAAATCATCGGGCGCCATGCCGCGGGCGATGCAGTCTTCGGCGTTCTGGATGGCCGTGCACAGCGTGAAGGCCATGGCCTCGGCGGGTGTGGCCCCCGCCTGCTGCATGTGCTGGCCGACGACCGACATCGGGTTCCAGCGCGGCACGTGCTGCTTGCACCAGGCGATGTGGTCGAGCAGCACCCGGCGCGAGCCGGCCAGCGAGAGCCGGTAGAACATGTGGTTCGCGACGAAGTGCGAGAGGTAGTCGCTCTGGTTGGAGGTGCCGGTGATGCGCTTCCAATCCGTGCCGCTCCTCTCGGCCGCGATCAGCATGAAGGCCAGCAGCGTGAAGGGCGAGGGGTCGTTCATCGCGCACGACACTTCGCCCACGTCCACGCCCTGCAGGCTGCGCTGCATGTGCTCGGTGTTGTTGATGACCACGCCGCAGGTGCCGAGCAGTTCGGCATCGACCGAGCTCATGTCGTAGCCGCGATAGACGGAGTTGCACGGAATGAGCGAAACGGCCGTGGCGCCGTGGTCGATCAGGCCCAGCAGGCGGGCGTTGTAGTCGGCCGGCGTGCCCAGGCCGACCAGTTGACGCTGCGTCCAGGTGCGGCCCCGGTGCATGGTCGCGTAGATGCCGCGCGTGTAGTCGGGCTGGCCGGGGTAGCTCAGCGGGTCTTGTGCGCCGTACTGCGGCCAGTCGCGCGGCGTGTAGAGCGGCTGGATCGGAATGCCCGACACGTTTTCGATCGGGCGTTCGTCGGGAATCGACGCCCGGTACTCGGCTTCCCAGGCGGTGTGCGGGGAAGCCGGCGCGAGCCCTTCGGCAATCGATGGATGGAGCGGCTTGTTCATGATCAGTCTCCGTTCGCGACCTGCGCCGCGCCTTCGGTCCGCGCCTCGCGGGCGTAGTCGCGAATGCGCGCGGTGATGTCGTCCATCGTGCTGCCGGGGTGGAAGACCTGCCGCACGCCGCTCTCGAGCAGGTGCGCTTCCTCGTTGTCAGGAACGATGCCGCCCACGACGACGCGCACGTTGCCCAGCCCCGCCGCAACGAGCGCCCGGGTGAGCTTGGGAACGATGAGGTGGTCGGTCGCCAGCGAGGAGATGCCGATCACGTCGACGTCTTCTTCGAGTGCCAGCTTCACGACGGCGTCGATGCTTTGCCAGGGCGGCGTGTAGATCACCTCCATGCCCGCGTCGCGGCAGGCCGCGGCGACTATCCGGCTGCCCCGGTCGTGGCCGTCGAGCCCGATCTTCGTCACCAGCACCCGGGGCTTGAAGTCGTGTGAGGTCATGGTGCTTCCTTCACGGTTTGAACAGGCCGGTCTTCAGAAGGCGCACGAAGCGCCGGGCGATCTGCTCGGGGCTCAGGGCCCCGTCTTCGCTGAACCAGGTCTGGCTCCAGTTCAGGGCGCCCATCAGCATGAGGCGAAGGTCGCGTCGCGCGACGGAGCGGGGCAGTGGCAACTCATCGATCAGGGCGACGAAGCGCTGCTCGTACGAATCGCGCAGCAGCGTCAACTGCCCGGCAACCAGCGGCGCGTCGTCGGGCCGGATGCGGATCACGACGCGCGAGTAGTCGGTGCGGTCCAGCAGAGCCGAGAGGTGCGTGACGCAGGCGGCCTCGAGCCGTGTCCAGGGCTCGCGAAGCGGCAGGGTCGCGTCGTCGACCTTCACCGACAGGCGCCGAACGCCTTCGCGGTAGACGGCGACCAGGAGGTCTTCCTTGGTCTCGAAGTGGTAGTACAGCGAGCCGGGCAGCATGCCGACCGGCTCGACGATCTCGCGGACGGAGGCGGCGGCGAAGCCTCGCAGGGCGAAGACACGAGCGGCCTCGTCTAGCAGTTGGGGCAGCCGGTTGTGGGCACGGCGGGCACCCTTCACCGCATCGGGTGCGGGTTCCGGAGCAACCTCGACGCGAGCGAGCTTGGTCATCGCCGCTCTCCGATCTTTCGTTGATGGGCACCCTTTCCGGGTCGCTGCGCAAGGCACCGGCAAGGACAAACAAGACAAACACTTGTTTGGTCAACAGCATAGCATCGGTCCCTTGGCCTGGCGACTGCCGGGTTCGGCCCTGCCGCGGGTCAGCTCAGCCCAGAAGCTTCTTCGGCAACCACAAGGCGATCTCCGGATAGATGATCACCAGGGCCAGCCCGGTCAGTTGCAACAACACGAACGGAGCAATCCCTCGGTAGATGTGGCCGATCTTTACCTCGGGAGGTGCGATCCCCTTCATGTAAAACAAGGTGATGCCGAACGGCGGCGTGAGGTACGAGGTCTGAAGGTTCACCGCCAAAAGGATGGCGAACCAGGGCATCAGGTCCGCCGGGGACACGTGGCTGCCGAAGTCGAGCAACTCGATCATCGGCGCGAAGATCGGCAGAGCGATCAGCGTGATCTCCAGCCAGTCGAAAAAGAATCCCAGGAAGAACACCACTGCCATCAAAAGGATGAGCAGGCCCCAGGGGCCGAAGCCCATGCCTTCGACGAAACCCACGACCAGGAAATCACCGCCGAGCGCCCTGAAGACATAGGAAAACGCCGTGGCGCCGACGAAGATCAGGAAGAGCATCGCGTTCGTGAGCGCGGTTTCCTGCAAGGTCTGGTTAAGCAACCTGAAGGTCAGCTTGCCTTTGAAAAGTGCCAGCAGCGTCGCACCGAATGCGCCGACACCGGAGGCTTCGGTCGGAGTGGCCCATCCGAAGAGGATGGAGCCGAGCACGAGAAACACCAGGAAAAACACCGGAACGAAGCCGCGGGCGATGCACCAGAACAATTCGGAGGCCGAAGCCGGGCCGATGTCCCGCGACAAGGGAGGGGCCAGATGGGGCTTCAGGAAGGACAGCGTGCAGATGTATAGAAGGTAGAACAGCGCCAGCAGCAAGCCGGGAAGAACGGCGGCGACGAACAGGAACCCGACCGACGTGGCGAGCATGTCCGCCATGATGACCAGCATGATGCTCGGCGGAATCAGGATGCCCAGCGTGCCCGACGCCCCGATCGTTCCCGTGGCCAGTTCCTTGTTGTAACCCTGCGCCAGCATCGTCGGCAGTGCGAGCAGGGTCAGCATGATCACCGACGCGCCCACGATGCCGGTGGTCGCCGCCATGATGGTGCCCATCAGCGTGACCGAAAGGGCCAGCCCCCCTGGCACCCGCCGCAGCATCACCTGCAGGCAGAACAGCAGATCCTTGGCCGCGCCGCTCTTCTCGAGCATCGTGCCCATGAAGATGAACATCGGTATGGCCACCAGTACCGAGTTCGACGCGACACCGAAGATGCGCGAGGGAATGTTGAAGAACTGGATCAGCGGAAAGACATCCAGCAGATGGCCCCACACCCCGAAGAAGAGCGCAATCCCTCCAAGAACGAAACCGACCGGATACCCGGAGAAGAGCAGGACGCCTAGCGTCACGAACATCAGGACAGGGAGCAAATCGACGATGGGCATGGTTTTCGTTCGGGAGCGGGGCCGGCGAAAGCGGCCGTGTCGAATCGATCGCCACTGCCATGGACAAGATCTTCGTCAGAGCTTCTGCCGCTCCTCTGCCTCGGCGGCAGCAATCCGGGCATCGGGATCGCCGAACAGCGCGACCACCAGGCGGAGCAGCACAGCCGTGCCGGCCAACACCACCACGAAAAAGCCGAGCAGCATGACCGACTTGATCACCCACCAGTGCGAAAGGCCGCCGACATTCGGTGAGCCCTCGCCCTGCTCGAACGAAAGGCGCACGAAGTCGATCCCGAAATAAATCATCAACGCATAGAACGGCAGCAGGAACACCACGCAGCCAACCAGCTCGATCCAGTGCCGGGAGCGGGTCGAAAGGCGCTCACGAATGACATCGATGCGCACATGCGTGTTCGCGATGTAGCCGTATCCGAGGCACAGAAGAAACAGCGCGGCGTGCAGATGCCACTCCAGCTCCTGCATCATGGTCGAGCCTGTCGAGAAGAGCCGCCGGGAGGTGATGTCGGCAACGATCACAAGCATCAACACGAACCCTGCCCAGGCCGCGACACGGCCGGTTTTGACCGAGGTGCGCGCCAGCAGGGTGCTGAGGGTCA
The DNA here is from genome assembly GCF_013817365.1 of Methylibium sp. GTDB lineage: Bacteria > Pseudomonadota > Gammaproteobacteria > Burkholderiales > Burkholderiaceae_C > Methylibium. The sequence continues at coordinate 5,607 of NZ_JACDCU010000056.1, forward strand.
GCAGGAACTTCATGAAGAAGCGCGCCGTGCGATGCTTCGAGCGGCGGGCTCACGGTTCACCGGAGCTTGTCGAGGTCCTGCAGATCCTTCCAGACCTTGTAGTCCGTGCGAAAAGCCTGCATCGACTCCCACGCCTTCTTGAACCCCGGATTCTTGGCAGAGTATTCGGCCGCCACCTTCAGCCAGGCGGCATGAAGCTCGTTCAGATCTTCCTTGGCCCAGGTGCGGACGTCCACGCCCTTGGCCTGCAGCGCCTTGATCGCCTTCGACTGGGTTGCCTCGCCTTCGGCGATCAGTTGGCGGACGTTGTCTCCGCACACGATCTCGATCTGGGCCTGCTGCGTCTTCGACAGCCCGTCCCAGTTCTTCTTGTTGAGCATCAGGTCATAGAAAGTGGCGGGCTGATGCCAGCCGGGAAAGTAATAGAACTTCGCGACTTCGTGAAAGCCGAGCACCTGATCGACCGACGGTGCGGCGAACTCGGCAGCGTCGATGGTCCCCAGCTCGAGGGCCGGGTACACGTCTCCGCCTGGCAGCAACTGCGTCGAGACGCCGAACTTCTCTGCCACCGAGCCGCCCAATCCCAGGATGCGCATCTTCAGGCCCTTCAAGTCGGCAATCGACTTGACGTCCTTCTTGAACCATCCGGAAGCCTCGGGAACCATTCCTCCGCAGGGCATCGCATGAATGTTGTGCTTGTGATAAAGCTCCTCATACAGCTCTCGGCCGCCGCCGCTATAGAACCACGCCAGCAATTCGGGCCACTCCGGCCCGAAAGGAACGGCAGAGAAGATCGAGAAGGTCGGATCCTTGCCGTGCCAGTAAGCCGGCGTGCTCCAGCAAGCCTGAATCGCGCCGGAAGAGACCGAGTCGAAGCATTGCGGCGGCGCGACCAGCGCGCCGGGCTCATTGAAGCGGATCTGGATGTTTCCGCCGGAGACAAGCCGGACCTTGCGCTCAATTTCCTTGCCCATGGTTCCCGCCAGGGGCAACTTGGCGGGGAACCAGCTCTGCATGTTCCAGCGGACCGGCTTGTCCTCGGCCACTGCCTGCGGGGCAGCCAGCGCGGCGGCAATTGCGACCATCGTCAGAACCGCAAAGTGCTTCATTCCCGGAAAGGTCTTCATCGGAGTTCCTTGTGCCAGTGGTTGCCCAATGGACAACAGTATTGCCGGCGCCGGAAGGGGTCAAGCTATCGGTAACCCGATGCCGCAGGAAGTCGCCCCGAGGGTCGATGCTGCAGACCACGCACCTCACACCACCCTCGGTTACGACACCCCGATCAGACCGCGGCTGCAACGATGGGCAAGCGCTGCTTGTTCGCCTTGTGCGCATGCGAGTACTCGATGATCCGCGCCACCTCGTCTGCGGCGGCTGCGCCGTAGCGGCTACTGAGGAGGTGCAGCACTGCGTCGATGCACAAGGACACTCCGCCGCCCGTGATAACCGCCCCCGTGTCGACGACCAGGGCAGACACCGCCCGCACCTGCGGGTAGCGTCTCTGCAATTCCTGCAAGGGCGAAACCTCGGGCGGCACGACCTCCTTCTTGGTCGTCGCTTCACGGCCGTCCAGGGTGCCTGCGGCCGCCAGGATCATCGCCCCAGTGCAAACGGAGCAGATCGTCGCCTCGGGCGCCATTCGCTGAATGAACGCCAAGGTGCGTGCGTCCCGGCTGGCCTCAGGCCAGCCCGGACCCCCGGGCACCATCAGCACGTCCGCGGTGGTGCACTGGTCGTACGTGATGTCCGGCAGCACCCGCAGGCCGTTGGACATCTCGACCGGCTCCAGGCTGGCTGCCACCGTTTGGTAGGACACCTCGGGAATCACTCGCCGCGCCATCGAGACGACGCCGATTGCAGCAAGGTCGATGGGCTCGACGCCCTTGTAGAGAAGAAAGGTCAGTCGCACGGAATGTCTCGCTGTATCGACGGTCAACCACACCGTCGGAAGGCCTAGGGTAGTTGTCTACTGGACAACTTGATGCTAGCATTAAAGAACGAGTCGATCCATCGCCCGAAACCGCAACTCCACAGGAGACCTCCATGTCCTCAGCTTTCAAAGAGCGTTTGGCCGGCAAGCTCGAACCCACCCAGGGGGGTTCGACTTATGTCGATCCGTCACAGATGGAATGGCAGAAGTCGCAGTTCGACAAGATCCAGATGAAAGTCCTCTTCAAGGACGACGCTGTGGGCGAAATGACTGTTCTGCTCAAGTGGGAACCGGGCGCCGTTCTGCCCTTCCACAAGCATCCGGAGATCGAACAGAGCTACGTGCTGGAAGGATCCTTCTACGACCACGACGGCATTTGCCGCGCCGGACAGTACGTGTGGCGCAAACCGGGTTCGCTGCACGAGACCAAATCGGACGAAGGCTGCCTTCTGCTGGCCATCTACCGCAAGCCGAACATCTTCTTCAATTCCGCCGGGTTCGCAGCATCCAAGTGAGGCCGGTTTGGCCTACGTTGTCACGCAGGCATGCATTGCCTGCCGCTTCGGCGACTGCACTCAGGTCTGCCCGACGGGGGCTTTCCATGAGGGTCCCAACTTCGTCGCGATCAACCCGGCGACGTGTGCCAACTGCGGCCTGTGCGAACTGGCGTGTCCGGTGCAGGCGATTCGCGCCGACTGGGCGTTGACCGCAGAGGAAAGGGAGTACTTGGCACTCAATGCCGAGCTGGCCGCGCAATGGCCTGTCACGACGGCCACCGAGGCACTTGCGGGTGCCCAGGCGCAAGCGCTTGTTCCGGACAAGCGAGCGCTTCTCGTGATGCCTGGCTGAAACGCCGCTCAGGCCAGGTTGGCACCCAATCCCGCAGGGGAGTACATCACCACGAGGGCAGTCGCCGGCCCGGACAGGCTGTGCCCCTTGTGCGGGATCCTCGAGTCGAAGTGAATGGTGTCTCCCGGCTCCAGCATGTACTTCTCGGTGCCTACCTGCCACTCGATGCGGCCGGACAGCACGTGGATCAGTTCTTCTCCGTCATGCTGAAAGAAGACGAACTTGTCCACCTCGGCCGGGAATGAAAAGACAAACGGCTGGAGAGCACGGCCCTCCGTGGCGTTGGTAACGGCGAAGTAGTCGTATCCGAACGCACTGCCGCCCATGACCGTAGGCCGTTTCTCGGTGCGGCGAACGACGCTGACTCCACGCCATGGCGCAGCCTTGTCCTCGGACGACAGCATGCTGGAGGCTTCGATGCCCAGCACGTCCGCGATGCGGGCCAGGGTGCCAATGGGAGGAACCTTCTTGCCGTTTTCGATTCGGGAAAGGTAGCCCTTCCCGAAACCTGAGCGCTCCGATATCTGGGCCAGGGTGAATCCCGCTGCCAAGCGGTGCTGACGAATACGCTGCCCGAGTTGCTCTGGGACCAACCGGTCTTGCCGCTCATCGGCTGCGGCCTGCTTGGGTTCGGTGATTTGCTTCCTCATGTTGGCGGGATTCTAGGGAGGCCGTCCGTGTGATGAAGAGTCCCCTCAACTCGGCGCGCATCACGAGTGAGGCTATGCGCCCTACCCCGGGCCGTTGCTTACGTAGTTTCCGGCATGGTTCCCCCGAGCGAGGGTCTTAGCATGGCCCCGTCACTCAACGACTTGCTGAAACAGTTGGGCATCGATGCTGGCGATCCCGTTGCCAACGTGAGGCGGTTGATCGTCGACCCGGACAACACGATGATCCACGTCGCCGAGATCACGTATCGCGCCGATGTGATGTGTCTGGAGATCGACCTGATCGGCAGTGGATCCGATCCGCCGAGAACGAATGACGCTTCCACCGAGACAAAGCTCGGAACGCCCCATCCAACCTCGCCGCCGAGCGGCGCAATCGAAGGAGATCGAAGATGAATACTCGCAACATCCGTAGCCTCGACCACACCGAACCGTCGTCTCGCGCGGCTGAACGCCTCGCCGTGGGTGGCCGTTGGCGCACAGCGGTAGCGGCGCTCAGCCTGGGCGGCGGCGTCATGCTTGCGTCGCCGGTGGCCGCCGAGACGCTGACCTACATCATTCCCTTCCCGGCGGGCGGCGAGTCGGACGTCACGGCCCGGCTGCAAGAGCCGGTGATGAAGAAGGTTTCGGGCGACAACGTGGTGATCCAGTACAACGCCGGCGCCGGCGGCGCGAAGGCCTGGGCATCGCTCAACAGCATGCCGGCCGACGGCACGACGGTGATGGGCACGAATCTGCCGCACATCTTCCTGCAGCCGATGCAGAAGGACGTTGGCTACAAGACCGAGGATCTGGTCCACGTCGCGGTGTTTCAGCTCACGCCGGATGCCATCGTGGTGCCGGCCGACAGCCCCTACAAGACCCTCGCCGATCTGATCGCCGCTGCCAAGAAGCAGCCCGGCGCCGTCACGCTCTCGGGTAGCGGCACCAACACCGGCCCGCACCTCAGCGCCACCACGTTCAACAAGCTGGCCGGCATCAAGACCACCTACGTCCCTTTCTCCGGAACGGCAACGTCCGTGGTGGCCATGCTGGGCAAGCAGGTGAACGCATCCATGACCTTCACCACCGCCGCCATCCAGCAAGGCGACAAGGTCCGCGTGCTCGCCGTCGCGCTGGACGAGCGGCTGCCCAACCTGCCCGACGTGCCCACGTTCAAGGAGCTCGGCTTCGACATGGTCTCGGGCGTGTACCGCGGCGTGGCCGTGCCGAAGGCCACACCGGAAGCCAAGCGCAAGGAGCTCTCGGCGCTGTTCAGCAAGGTGAACCAGGATCCGGACTTCCGCAAGAAGATGGAAGAGGCGGGATACGTGCTCGTCGACATCGACTATGCCAAGGCGCCGGCCTTCATGGCGGAACAAAGCAAGGAGTACGAAGCGGCGGCGCGCGAGGTCGGGCTGCTGAAGTGACGGGTCGTCGGGCCTGAAACAGAAGGAGCCGCGTCCATGCAGCTGTTCGATACTTTCTTGGCGGCGCTGTCGTGGCAGAACCTGTTTCTGGCCCTGATCGGTGTGGCTGCCGGCACCGCCATCGGGGCGTTGCCGGGCCTCACGGCGACCATGGCGGTGGCGGTGCTGGTGCCCTTCACCTTCACGATGGAGCCGGCGCCGGCGCTCATCATGCTGGGCGCCATCTACACCGGCGCCATCTACGGCGGGGCGTACTCGGCCATCCTGCTCAACACGCCGGGCACGCCGTCGGCCGTGGCCACCACCTTCGACGGCTTTCCGATGGCCAAACGGGGCGACGGCGACCTGGCGATCACGGTGAGCTGCATCGCCTCGGTTTTCGGCGGCCTGATCGGCGGGCTCGCGCTGCTGATGCTGGCGCCACCGCTGGCCGAAGTGGCCCTGGCGTTCGGGCCGATCGAGTACTTCTGGCTGGCCATCCTGGGCCTCACCTTGGTCGCGGCGCTGTCGGGCGGCGACTGGGTCAAGGGCCTCGTCGGCGCGTGCATCGGCCTGATGATGTCGATGATGGGCTCGGCGGTGATCGGCGGCGACATCCGCTACACGATGGATTCGACCATCCTGCTGTCGGGCATCGGCGTGATCCCGGCATTGATCGGCCTGTTCTGCATTCCCGTGCTGATCGACCTGGTGGCCACGAAGGAAGAGCACCTGCGCATCGAGGGCAAGGTGGCCAGCTACCGGCTGGGTGAAGCGATCCGCATCTCGCTGGCGAACAAGCTGAATCTCGCGCGAAGCTCGGTCATTGGCACGGTGATCGGCGTGCTGCCGGGCGCGGGCGGCTCGATCGCCGCGCTGATCGCCTACTCCGAGGCCCGGCGCGCCTCCAAGTCGGCCGAGACCTTCGGCCACGGCAACCCGGGCGGCCTCATCGCCAGTGAATCGTCCAACAACGCCACCGTCGGGGGCGGCTTCATTCCCACGCTGGTGCTCGGCATTCCGGGAACGCCGGCCGACGCGGTGGTGCTCGGCGCGCTGCTCGTGCAAGGGGTGAAAACGGGGCCCTCCCTGTTCACCGAGCAGAGCGACATCGTCTACACCTTCATGTTCGGTTTGCTCATCGCGACCGTGCTGATGCTGCCGGTCGGCCTCGTCCTCGGCCGCTATGCCTACAGCTCGATCATCGCGGTGCCCAAGGCGATCCTGGTGCCGGCCATTGCGCTGCTCACCGTGATCGGCAGCTACGCGATCCACGGCAACATCGACGACGTGATCGTGATGTTCGGCGTCGGCATCGTCGGCTGGATGCTCGGCCGCTTCGGGTACTCGGCGGCGCCGATCGTGCTCGGCCTGATCCTCGGGCCGCTGGCCGAACAAGGTTTCGTTCAGGCCTGGATGATCGGCTCGGCCACCGACAACCTGCTGGGCATGTTCTTCGGGCGTCCCATCTCGATCGCGATCATCGCGATCGCTGTCCTGACACTGATGTACCCGGTGATTGCCCGCCGCAAGAAAAAAAGGAAGCTACGCAATGAGCTCACGTCGCAAGAGTGATGCCGGTGCGGCGCTGATGGCGGCGCTGATCGCCGCGGTCGCCGCGGTGATGCTGTGGAAAGCCAACGAGTTCTCGCAGTTCGGTTCGATCTTTCCGCGTGTGACGGGCGGCGCCATGCTGCTCGGCAGCCTGTTCGTCCTGGGGCGCACTCTGCTCGGGAAGGGACCCGATGACGCGAAGGGCTCGTCGAGCGGGCTGCTGAGCAGCCTGGCACTGATGGTCGTCATGCTGGTCTGGATCCTGATGCTCGAAGTCGCAGGCTTCACGCTCGCGAGTTGGGTCGGCTTCGTCGCGCTGGCCCTCATTGCCGGCGGCGAGCGGCCGTCGCTGCGCAAAGCGGCCCTCTATGCCGTCGTCGGCCTGGTCCTGGTGATGGCTCTGCAGCTCCTGTTCCAGCAGGTTCTCGGTGTGCGGCTGCCGGCGGGCGTGCTGTTGCCTGCGCTGAAGTTCTGAGGCCGGCGAGACCGCACCCCGTGTTCCGACTGAAGTCCGTCAACGCGCATGTGCTGCGAGCCCCCGTTGCCACACCGGTGCAAACCTCCTTCGGTCTGATGACCGACCGGCCGATGGTCTTGGTGCAGGCGGTCGATGAGGACGGTTTCACCGGCTGGGGCGAGGTCTGGTGCAACTTTCCGCAGGTGGGCGCCGAGCACCGTGCGCGCCTGGTCGATCACGTGCTTTCGCCCCTGGCCTGCGGCGAAGCCATCGAGGACGCCCCAGCACTGTTCGACAAGCTGACCCAGCGCACCGAAGTCCTGGCCCTGCAATGCGGCGAGCCCGGCCCCTTTGCCCAAGCCATCGCCGGTGTCGACATCGCCGTATGGGACTGTATTGCGCGCCGGCGCAAGTTGCCGCTATGGCGTCTGTTGGGCGGGCGCACGGCGAACATCGGCGTCTACGCCAGCGGCCTCAACCCGACCGATCCCCAGCGCCTTGCGGCCGAGCGTCAGCGCGAGGGCTACACGGCCTTCAAGCAGAAGATCGGCTTCGGTCGAGAGCGCGATCTCGGCAACCTGACGGCGCTGCGCGAAACGCTGGGCGATGCGGCCTCGCTGATGGCCGACGCCAACCAGGCCTTGCGGCTCGACGAGGCATTGGCATACCTGCCCCTGCTGGCACCCTACGCACTGAGCTGGCTGGAGGAACCCTTGCGGGCCGACCGCCCGTGGTCGGAATGGCAACAGCTACAGGCGCTGGGCGCCGTGCCTCTGGCGGCGGGCGAGAACCTGGCCGGCCGCGACGCCTTCCAGGCCGCGCTGGCTGCCGGCGCGATCGACGTGGTGCAGCCAGACATGGCCAAGTGGGGCGGCTTCAGCGCTTGCCGACCGCTCGTCTCGCTCATTGAGGCGGCGGGCAAGCGCTTTTGTCCGCACTTTCTCGGCGGCGGCATCGGGCTGCTGGCCTCGGCGCACCTTCTGACCACCGGCAACGGCACGGGTCTGCTGGAGATCGACGCCAACCCGAACCCGCTGAGAAGCCTGCTGGCCGGGCCGCTGAACACCATCCGCAACGGCCGGGCCGATCTCGGCGAAGCGCCGGGCCTGGGCGTCGAGGTCGATCTGGGCGCGCTCGGGCCGTTCCGGGTTGCGTATCGCTACGCTTGAGCGACAGCCGTAGGGCGCCACAGTAGTTGCTCTGGCGCGCAAGCGCTGACAGGACAAAGCGAGGCTCGCGCCGCAAGGCGCATCAGGGTCCTGCATGAGTTGCTGCGCCTGGCCTACGCCATGACTAGGGCCTGTTAACACAACCGCAGTCCATCCGCGATCAGCGCGAAGCTGATGAAGCCGAGGAACATCACATCGAGCT
>NZ_JACDCU010000057.1 GCF_013817365.1 Methylibium sp.
GGGTGCCTTCCTGAGCAAAAAGCTCGGAAGGTAGGCCCCTGGGAAATCAAAAGCTTCGAGACGCCTTCGGCGCTGGCACTGGCCGGTATATGCCGACTCCGCACTGGCCGGTATATGCCGACTCCGCACTGGCCGGCAGATGCCGACTCCGCCACCTGCCAGACCAGACCTCAGGTGGCCTGATTACGCCGACTCCGAAGTGGCCGGATTACGCCGGTCGCTGACACCATCAACGCGTTTTCACACAGCCTCAGTCTTAAGCAGGCGCTCGGCTGTCGAGGTTGACGGGCTTCGCCTGGCTGAGTGCGGACGCCTAAATAACCGTCGCCGGAGCGTCGATTCGTGCAACCTCGCCTTCGCCACTGTCGATCTAATACTGACCAACCAGCTGCGTTGGAGATAGAGACAGCCGAACGTATTGGCGTCAGTGACGGGGCACGTGCGAGCCAGATGCACCAATGGTCAGCGAGCGCACGAAGGATGCTTGCTTGGGCACCAGCTGGGCTCAGCATGGGCACAGAATGGGCACAAATGCAAAACGCCCACTCGAAGTGGGCGTTTGCTAGCGGCCGAAGCCCTGTGTTCTTTGGTTGCGGGGACAGGATTTGAACCTGCGACCTTTGGGTTATGAGCCCAACGAGCTACCAGACTGCTCCACCCCGCGACTGAAGAAGTGAGTGTAGCACCCGCGTGCAGTGTTGGACGCCTTCAAAGGCCCGCAGCTTGAAGGCTTTGCGCAAATCGGCTTGCGTTCTGATAGCCGATGACGCGAGTTGCGAGTTCCTGACCGTCGACGTCGAAGAAAACGATGCCGGGCGGGCCGAACAAGCCGAAGCGCTTGAGCAGCGCCCGGTCCTCCTCGCTGTTGCGCGTGACATCGGCCTGCAGCAGCAAGGCCTTGTCGAGCCGTGCCCGCACGCCCGCGTCAGTGAACGTGAAACGCTCCATTTCCTTACAGCTCACGCACCAGTCCGCATAAAAATCAAGCATCACCGGCCTGCGTGTACTGCGAAGGACGGCGTCGAGTTCCTCAACGGAGGAGACCCGCGTGAAGCGCACGCCGCCCGCCGAGTGCGTCACCGTCGCGCCGGAGGGGTCCACCGTGGCCGACGGAAACGCAGTCGGCCCCCGCACGAACGGCTCCAGAGGCTGAAGCGGGTCGTGCGCTCCTGCGCTCGCACCGACGATTTGGACGGCGCCGGCAATTGCGAGCGCCAGGCCGCCGGCCTTGCCCAGCCGCGACGGGGCACCGGCTGCTTGCGGCAGGCGGTCGAAAGCGCCGAGCAAAGCCGCGGCACCAAGCAGCAGCACACCCCAACCTGCAACCACCAATGCAGCCGGCAGTACCGGGGCCACCGTCCACCAGGCCACGCCCAGCAACAAAAGGCCGAAGCAGCGCTTGACGGTGTCCATCCAGGGCCCGGCCCCAGGCAGCAGTGCGCCCGCTGAGGCGCCCAGCAGCAGCAAGGGCACGCTCATGCCCGCTGCAAGCGAGAACAAGGCCGTTGCACCCAGCACCACGTCCCGAGTCTGGCTGATGTAGACCAAGGCGCCGGCCAGCGGAGCCGCCACACACGGGCTAACGATCAGCGCGGAGAGCCCCCCCATCAGGAACACGCCGGCTAGCTGACCACCTTGCAAGCGGCTGGAGGCGGTGGTGAGCCGCTCACGCAGGGGCGCCGGCAACTGCAGCTGGTAAACGTCGAACATCGACAGCGCCAGGACGCTCAGCAACACCGCGAAGCTGCCCAGCACCCACGGGTTCTGTAGCGCAGCCGCCAGCCCTTCGCCAGCCAAGCCGGCAGCCACGCCGAGCAGGGTGTAAACCAGCGCCATGCCCAGCGAATAGGCCAGGGCGAGCACGAAGCCCCGCCCTCGCGCACCCTGCCGGCTGCCCTGCCCGACGATGATGGAAGAAAGAATGGGCAGCATCGGCAGAACGCAAGGCGTCAATGACAGCAGCAGCCCGGCGACGAAGAACACGCCGACGATGATCCAGAAGCTGCCGCCACGCAGCGCCGCGTCGATGCCGGCTTCGCCGCTGCCGAAAGTCGTTGGGGGGGCCGCCGCCAAGCCGCTGCCGCGGTTCGCGGTCAGCGCACCGGCAACGTCGCCGCGGGCGCGCTCCGACAACACCTGCACGCTGCCGTTGCCGCCGAAGCCGGCGAGTTGCACCTGCACGACGCTTTGCATCGGCGGATAGCACAAGCCTTGGTCGGCGCATCCCTGACTGGTGACCCGCAGAGTGAAGGCCGCCGGCGCTGCACTAACCGGCAGGCGGATGGTGAGACGGCCACGATGACTTTCGACATCCTTTTCGAAGGTCTCGTCGTACATGATCTTTCCCGACGGGATTTGCGCCTCGCCCAGCATGACCGCTTCGTCGTCGGCCTTGAAAGCAAACTGCTCGCGGTAGAGGTAGTAGCCGTCGGCGACGGTGAAGCCGATTTCGACGGTGCGTGCATCGAGCGCGCGGGCTTCGAAGCGGAAGGCCTCCTCAGGCGGCAAGAAGTCTTCGGCCGCGGCGGCAAGGCCGGGAGCGCATAGCAGCAGCGCAAGCACCAGACGCAGCAGCGGAGAAATCAAGGACATCGGAAGATCCATTCAACCGCTAAGGCAGCGGCGCCTGTCGTGCGAACCCGACGGGTCTGACTGCCGCGATGGCGCCAGTGTTCCGCGAACTTTTTGCGGCAGCAAACCGACTTGACGTCAGCGTGGGGAGGTTCTTGCGCAACTGACGGGGGCGTCATGCAAAAGGCCGGCTGACGCCGGCCTTTATCGCTCCTCGCCTTGAGCGGGCTCCGAGTCCAGCCCATGCTCATCAGGGAACTGACTCGCAAGCTGAGCAAGCGGACCGCTCCGCCGACTTTACTCGGCGCTGTCGTCAGCCGCTGCTGCAGCAGCAGGCTCGGGCCGGTCGACCAGTTCGACGAAGGCCATGGGTGCGTTGTCGCCGACCCGAAACCCCATCTTGAGGATGCGCGTATAGCCGCCCGGGCGCGCCTGATAGCGGGGGCCCAGTTCGCCGAACAGCTTGGTGACGACGTCGCGATCACGGGTGCGGTTGAACGCCAAGCGGCGGTTCGCCAGCGTGGCCTCCTTGGCAAGCGTGATCAGCGGCTCGACCACGCGGCGCAGCTCCTTCGCCTTCGGCACCGTGGTCTTGATGGCCTCGTGCGTGATGAGCGAGTTGGCCATGTTGCGCAGCATCGCGAGGCGGTGCTCGGAAGTGCGGTTGAGTTTGCGGAGTCCGTGACGGTGACGCATGGTGCTTTCCTTTCTTGACTTGCTGATTGCCGCCAGCCGGATCAGGTACTGGCGGGTGCACCGACGGGTTGCCGAAGGCAAACCATCCGATAACGGCGCTTCGCGCCGTCTTTCCTGTTGACCTTATCGCTTGTCCAGACCCTGCGGGGGCCAGTTCTCCAGCCGTGCGCCGAGGGTCAGGCCGCGCGAGGCCAGCACTTCCTTGATCTCGTTGAGCGACTTGCGGCCCAGGTTCGGTGTCTTGAGCAACTCGGTCTCGGTGCGCTGAATCAGGTCGCCGATGTAATAGATGTTCTCGGCCTTCAGGCAATTGGCCGAGCGCACGGTGAGCTCGAGCTCGTCGACCGGGCGCAGAAGAATCGGATCGAACTGCGAGCTGCGCGGCGTGCCAGGCGCATCGAGAATGCCGCTGATTTCAGAACCTTCGAGCTGCGCGAACACCGCGAGCTGCTCGACCAGGATCTTGGCCGAGGCGCGGATCGCTTCCTCAGGCGTGATGGCGCCGTTGGTCTCGATCTCCATGACCAGCTTGTCGAGGTCGGTGCGCTGCTCGACGCGGGCGCTTTCGACCGTGTAGCTGACGCGGCGCACCGGCGAAAACGACGCGTCGAGCACGATGCGGCCGATCGCCTTGGTCGGCTCGTCGCCGAAGCGGCGCATCGTGCCGGGCACGTAGCCACGGCCCTTCTCGACCTTGATCTGCATGTCGAGCTTGCCGCCCTGCGACAAGTGAGCGATCACATGCTCCGGGTTGATGATCTCCACATCATGCGGCGTCTGGATGTCGCCGGCCACGACCGGGCCTTCGCCTTCCTTGCGCAGCACCAGGGTGACCTCGTCGCGGTTGTGCAGGCGGAACACCACGCCCTTGAGGTTCAGCATGGCGTGGACCACGTCTTCCTGCACGCCGTCGATAGCGGAATACTCGTGCAGCACGCCGGCAATCGTCACTTCGGTTGGCGCATAGCCGACCATTGAAGACAACAACACGCGGCGCAGCGCATTGCCCAAGGTGTGACCGTAGCCACGCTCGAAAGGCTCGAGCGTGACCTTGGCGCGGTGAGCGCCCTTCGCTGCACTCAGCGGCTCGACATTGATGGCTTTGGGCTTGAGTAGATTGGTTTGCATCAGGTCTTCCTGTCAATACCCTCGGCTCGTTACACCGATAAGGCTGATGGAGCACCGGACGCAATCTGCCTTAACGGCGAACTGCGCCCGGACCGGTAAAACAAAGGCACGGTGCCGGCCACGGGCGCTCGGCCCGCAGCGGCACCGCGCGGCAGACTCAGCGCGAGTAGAGCTCGACGATGAGCGACTCGTTGATGTCCGAGCCGAACTCGTCGCGGTCGGGCGACTTCTTGAAAATGCCTTCGAGCTTGGCGGCGTCAACGCTCACCCAGGCCGGCATGCCGATCGATTCGGCCAGCTTCACCGCGTCGGTCACGCGCAACTGCGTCTTTGATTTCTCGCGCACCGCCACCACATCTCCGGCCTTGACCAGATACGACGGAATATTCACGGACTGACCGTTCACGGTAATGCCTTTGTGTCCGACCAGCTGCCGAGCTTCGGCACGGGTCGAACCGAAGCCCATGCGGTACACCACGTTGTCCAGGCGCGATTCGAGCAGCAGCAGCAGGTTCGCCCCGGTGTTGCCCCGGCGCCGTTCGGCCTCGGCAAAGTAACGGCGAAACTGCCGCTCGAGCACGCCATACATGCGCTTGACCTTCTGCTTCTCCCGCAGTTGCAGGCCGAAGTCGGAGGTGCGCGAACCCGAGGTGCGGCCATGCTGACCGGGTTTGGACTCGAACTTGGACTTGTCGCTGATTGCGCGGCGCGCGCTTTTCAGAAAAAGGTCGGTGCCTTCACGGCGGGAGAGCTTGGCCTTGGGGCCGAGATAACGTGCCACGTTGCTTCCTTGATCGTCTGACGTGGGACCGAACGGGATCGGATCTCACGCGAGTCTGGCCGGTGTCGTACGGATCGCCAGAAGGCGACAACCAGACGGTGGGCTTGAAAACGAAACCTTGCGGCTTCAACGAAAACCGCCGACGGCACCGAAAGTGCCCGCCGGCGAATGCCAGAACCTGCAGTCGGGTGCAGTGCACCCGACCCGGCCAACTCAAATGCGCCGGCGCTTCTGCGGGCGACAGCCGTTGTGCGGGACCGGCGTGACGTCGGAGATCGAAACGATACGGATGCCCAGCGCGGCCAGCGCGCGCACCGACGATTCGCGCCCGGGGCCCGGGCCCTTGATCTCGACTTCGAGGTTTTTGATGCCTTGGTCCTGCGCGGCGCGGCCGGCCACTTCGGCAGCCACCTGAGCGGCGAACGGCGTCGATTTGCGCGAACCTTTGAACCCTTGGCCGCCACTCGACGCCCAGGCGAGCGCATTGCCTTGACGGTCCGTGATCGTGATGATGGTGTTGTTAAAGGACGCGTGGACGTGCGCGACGCCGTCCGAAACGTTCTTGCGGACCTTCTTGCGCACGCGCTGCGCAGCGGTATTGGGTGCTTTGGCCATGCTTGACTCTCTTTGATCTGCGGGCGGTTCGGCAAAAAGCCAGGCTTTACTTACTTCTTCAGCGAGGCAGCCGACTTGCGCGGGCCCTTGCGGGTGCGGGCATTGGTGCGGGTGCGCTGACCGCGCATCGGCAGGCCGCGACGGTGGCGAATGCCACGGTAGCAGCCGAGATCCATCAGGCGCTTGATGTTGATCGTGGTCTCACGACGCAGATCGCCCTCGATGTTCAGGCGGCCCACTGCCTCGCGGATCTTTTCGAGATCGGTGTCGGTGAGATCCTTGATCTTCTTGGTGCGCTCGATGCTGCAGTTGTCGCAAATCTTTTGCGCCGTCGTACGGCCGATGCCGTAGATCGCGGTCAAACCGATCTCTGCGTGCTTTTGCGGCGGGATGTTGATGCCTGCGATACGTGCCATGTTCTTCCTCTATCTGCTTTAGCGAAGGCCGATTCTCAGCCTTGTCGCTGCTTGTGACGCGGATCGGTGCAGATCACGCGCACCACACCTTTGCGACGAATGACCTTGCAATGGCGGCACATCGTCTTCACGGATGCGGCTACTTTCATGATCTTCTCCTTGACCTATTGCGCTGTTGTCTTGCGGGGTTCATTGCGTGCGGCCGTCTCACTTCGCCCGAAAGACTATGCGGGCCCGACTCAGATCGTAGGGCGTGAGTTCCACCGTCACCTTGTCGCCGGGCAGGATGCGGATGTAGTGCATGCGCATCTTTCCCGAAATGTGACCGAGCACCACGTGCCCGTTCTCCAGCTTCACGCGGAAGGTCGCATTGGGCAAGTTCTCAAGGATCTCGCCCTGCATCTGGATAACGTCATCTTTCGACATGTGTTTAGCGGCTACCGTTCATCATTCAAGTTGCTTTGAAACTGGCTTTTTTCAGCAGCGATTCGTACTGCTGGGACATCACGTAGGACTGCACCTGCGCCCAGAAGTCCATCGTCACGACGACGATGATCAGGAGCGAGGTGCCGCCGAAATAAAACGGCACGTTGTACTTCAGCACCAGGAACTCGGGCAGCAGGCACACCGCGGTGATGTAGATCGCGCCACCCAAGGTCAACCGACCGAGGATGCGATCAATGTGCCTGGCCGTCTGCTCGCCCGGTCGAATGCCTGGAATGAATGCACCGCTTTTCTTCAGGTTGTCCGCGGTTTCGCGGCTGTTGAAGACGAGCGCCGTGTAGAAGAAGCAGAAGAAGATGATTGCCGCAGCATAGAGCATCACGTAGATCGGCTGCCCGGGCGAGAGCAGTGCGGCCAAGTCCTGCAGCCAGCGCATGCCGTCGCCCGTGGCGAACCAGCTCACCACCGTGGCCGGCAGCAGGATGATCGACGAGGCGAAGATCGGCGGGATCACGCCCGACATGTTGATCTTCAGCGGCAGGTGCGAAGACTGCCCGCCATAGACCCGGTTGCCCACCTGTCGCTTGGCGTAATTGACCAGGATCTTTCGCTGGCCGCGCTCTACGAACACGACCACGTAAGTCACGCCGACAACGAGCGCCAGGATGAAGATCGAAACGATGATGCTCATCGCGCCGGTACGCACGAGCTCGAAGAGACCGCCCATCGCGCTCGGCAACCCTGCCGCGATGCCGGCGAAGATGAGAATGGAAATGCCGTTGCCCAGGCCGCGCTCGGTGATCTGCTCGCCCAGCCACATCAGGAACATCGTGCCGGCGACCAGGCTGACCACCGCTGTCACGCGAAAGCCCAGGCCCGGATCGATCACCAGTCCGGCCGAACCCTCGAGCGCGATGGCGATGCCCAGCGACTGGAAGATCGCCAGACCGAGCGTGCCGTAGCGCGTGTACTGGGTAATCTTGCGACGGCCCGACTCGCCTTCCTTCTTGAGCGCCTCGAAGGTCGGCACCACGTAGGTCATCAACTGCATGATGATCGACGCGGAGATGTAGGGCATGATCCCCAGCGCGAACACGGTGAAGCGCGACAGCGCCCCGCCCGAGAACATGTTGAACAGGCTCAGGATGCCACCCTGCTGGCCCTGAAAAAGCTGCTGTAGCTGCTCCGGGTTGATGCCGGGCACGGGAATGTGCGCCCCCAAGCGGTACACCACGAGCGCCAGCAGCAAGAAGACCAGCCGGCGACGTAGGTCGCCGAACTTGCCGCACTTGGCCAGTTGATTCGCGTTCGTTGCCACGCTCTTATCGATTCGCCAGTTGAATCGGCATCACGAAAGCGAGCCGCCCGCAGCCTCGATTGCCGCCTTGGCGCCCGCAGTCGCGCCCACGCCTTTGAGCGTGACGGCCTTGCTGAGTTCGCCCGAGCTGATGACCTTGACGACCTTGGCTCTTTCCGCGACTAGGCCGGCCTGCTTGAGCGTCAGCATGTCCACCTCGGCCACGGCCAGCGCCTCCAGGTCGGCCAGCGTGATCTCGGCGTTGTACTTGAGCGTCAGCGACTTGAAGCCGCGCTTGGGCAGGCGGCGCTGCAGCGGCATCTGGCCGCCTTCGAAGCCGACCTTATGGTAGCCGCCGGCACGCGACTTCTGCCCCTTGTGACCGCGACCCGCGGTCTTGCCCAGGCCCGAGCCGATGCCGCGACCGACACGGCGCTTGGCATGCTTTGCGCCCGAGCCGGGCTTGATCGTGTTGAGTTCCATTGTCTTCTCCGAGATCAACCGCGGTCAGAGCACCTGAACCAGGTAAGCCACCTTGTTGATCATTCCGCGCACGGCGGGTGTGTCTTCGAGCACTCGCTCGCTGCCGATCGCGCGCAGGCCGAGCCCGCGCACCGTGGCGCGGTGCGATTCCTGGGTGCCGATAGGGCTGCGCACGAGCTTGACCTTGAGCGTCGTCTTGTCCGTCATGATGATTCCCCGGCGCGTCTCAATTGAAGATCTCTTCGACCGACTTGCCGCGCTTGGCTGCGATTTCCATAGGCGTGGTCGAGCGTGACAGCGCGTCGAACGTCGCACGCACCATGTTGTATGGGTTGGAAGTGCCCAGGCTCTTGGCGACGATGTCGGTCACGCCCATCACCTCGAACACCGCGCGCATCGGACCGCCGGCAATGATGCCGTCACCCGCCTTCGCCGGCGCCAGCAGCACCTTGGCAGCGCCGTGCTCACCGGTCACGTTGTGGTGGACGGTGCCGTTCTTCAGGTTGACCTTGATCATGTTGCGGCGCGCCGCATCCATGGCCTTGGTCACGGCCACCGGCACCTCGCGAGCCTTGCCTTTGCCCATGCCGACCCGGCCATCGCCGTCACCGACGACGGTTAGCGCAGCGAAGCCCATGATCCGGCCACCCTTGACCACCTTGGTCACGCGGTTCACCTGAATCATCTTTTCCTTCAGGCCGTCGTCGCGGCCTTCGTCGGAAATGCGGGGTTGAAACTTTGCCATGTCAGATTCCTAGGGTGTGCGGTGCTTTTCGTCCGAGCTCACGCGAACTCAGAACTGCAGGCCGGCTTCGCGAGCCGCCTCGGCGAGCGCCTTGACGCGGCCGTGGTAGGCGAAGCCGGAGCGGTCGAACGCCACCTTCTCGATACCGGCGGCCCTGGCCCGTTCTGCGATGCGCTTGCCGATCAGTGCAGCGGCTTCGGTATTGGCGCCCTTGCCCGCAGCACCGAGCTGCGTGCGCATTTCTTTCTCCACGGTCGAGGCGCTCGCAAGCACCTTGGCGCCGCAGTCGGAAACGACGCTGGCGTAGATGTGCGTGTTGGAGCGGAACACCATGAGGCGCGCCACGTTCTGCAGCGCAATTCGCGCCCGCGTCTGGCGAGAGCGGCGAAGGCGCTGATCTTTGCGGTTCAACATCGTGCTGCTCCTTACTTCTTCTTGGTCTCTTTGATCGTGATCTTTTCATCCGCATAGCGGATGCCCTTGCCCTTGTAAGGCTCGGGAGGACGGATTGCGCGCACCTCGGCAGCGATCTGACCGACCACCTGACGGTCCGAACCCTTGATCAGGATCTCGGTCTGCGTCGGGCACTCGACCTTGATACCCTCGGGCATATCCTTGACCACCGGATGCGAGAACCCGATCTGCAGATTAAGCTTGGCGCCCTGGGCCTGGGCGCGATAGCCCACTCCCACGAGCGTCAGCTTCTTTTGGAAACCGGTGCTCACGCCATTGACCATGTTGGCCACCAACGCGCGCATCGTTCCCGACATCGCGTTCGCCGCCGGCGACTCGTCGATCGGCGTGAAGCTCAGCGAGCCGCCATCGTTCTTGACCGTGACCAGCCGGTTTCCGGCACGCACGAGCGTGCCCAGTGCGCCCTTGACGCTGATCTGTTCGGCCGTGAGCGATACGTCCACGCCCTTGGGCACGACGATCGGCATTTTTCCTACGCGAGACATTCTTTCAGCTCCTTCGCGTCAGGCGACGTAGCACAGGACTTCGCCGCCGATACCGGCAGCGCGCGCCTTGCGGTCCGTCATCACACCCTGAGGCGTGGTGACGATCGCCACGCCGAGACCATTCATGACCTTTGGAATCTCGTGGCAGCCCTTGTAGACACGAAGGCCGGGACGGCTGACGCGCTCGATGCGTTCGATCACCGGACGGCCAGCGTAGTACTTCAGCCCGATCTCGAGTTGGGGCTTAAAGCCCTCGCTCTTGACGGCGAAGCTATCGATATAGCCTTCATCCTGCAAAACTTGCGCAATCGCCAGCTTCAGCTTCGACGACGGCATCACGACAACAGCCTTCTCCACCATCTGCGCGTTGCGGATGCGGGTCAGCATGTCGGCGATGGGATCACTCATGCTCATAAGTTATCTCCTGTACGTTCGCGTGCCGGCTTACCAGCTGGCCTTGACGACACCGGGGATGTCGCCCTTGAACGCCAGTTCCCGAATCTTGTTGCGCCCCAGACCGAAGGTGCGGAAAGTGCCGCGCGGGCGGCCGGTCAGGCCGCAACGGTTGCGCAGGCGGCTCGGGTAAGCATTGCGCGGCAGCCGCTGCAATTGCAGGCGCGCGGCGTAACGCTCTTCCTCGGTCTTGCCGAAATCGTTGATGATCGCCTTGAGTTCCGCGTACTTTTTTGCGTACTTGGCGACCAGCTCTTCCCGCTTGAGTTCACGCTGCTTGATCGAAGTCTTTGCCACGGCCAATCCTCAGTTCTTGAACGGAAACTTGAATGCGGCGAGCAGCGCCTTGCATTCGTCGTCGGACTTTGCCGTCGTCGTGAAGCTGATGTTCAGTCCGCGCAGCACGTCGATCTTGTCGTACTCGATCTCGGGAAAGATGATCTGTTCCTTGACGCCGACGTTGTAGTTGCCGCGGCCGTCGAAGGCCCGGCCGGAGATGCCGCGGAAATCGCGCACCCGCGGCAGCGCAACGGTCACGAAACGGTCGAGGAATTCGTACATGCGCACGCCGCGCAGGGTGACCATGCAGCCGATGGGCACGTTGTCGCGAATCTTGAAGCCGGCGATGGCCTTCTTCGACTTGGTAATGACAGGCTTCTGGCCAGAGATCTTAGACAAGTCGCTGACCGCGTGGTCCATCACTTTCTTGTCCGACACCGCCTCGCTCACGCCCATGTTGAGCGTGATCTTGCTCAGGCGCGGCACCTGCATCACCGACTTATAGCCGAACTTTTCCACCAGTTCGGGCGCGATTTTTTCGCGATAGAACTGCTGAAGGCGCGCCGGCTGGGCCGAGCGCTGCTGCGTCTGTTGTTGAGCCTGCTGTTTAGCCATCTCTTACCTCGGCCTCAGGCCTTGATCTGTTCGCCGCTGGACTTGAAGACACGCACTTTCTTGCCGTCGTCCAGGAGCTTGATGCCCACGCGGTCGGCCTTGCCGCTCACGGGGTTGTAGATCGCCACGTTCGACTGGTGGATCGGCATGGTTTTATCCACGATGCCGCCGGTCGAGCCCTTGAGCGGATTCGGCTTGACGTGCTTCTTGACCATGTTGATGCCATCGACCAACAGGTGGTCGGCATCGACACGGGAAGCCACGGAGCCCCGCTTGCCTTTGTCGCGACCGGTCAGCACGATGACCTGGTCGCCTTTGCGAATCTTGTTCATGCTCAGTATTCCTTGGCGCTCGGCTCAGAGGACCTCGGGGGCCAGCGAAACGATCTTCATGAAACGCTCGGTGCGCAGTTCGCGCGTGACCGGGCCGAAGATGCGGGTGCCGATCGGCTCGAGCTTGGCGTTGAGCAGGACGGCGGCATTGCCGTCGAACTTGACCAGCGAGCCGTCTTGGCGACGCACGCCCTTGGCGGTGCGAACCACCACGGCGCTATAGATCTCGCCTTTCTTCACGCGCCCCCGCGGCGCAGCTTCCTTGACGGTGACCTTGATCACGTCGCCGATGCCCGCATAGCGCCGCTTGGAGCCGCCCAGCACCTTGATGCACATGACGCTTTTAGCGCCTGTGTTGTCCGCGACGTCGAGCCGCGACTGCATTTGAATCATGTTCCGTCCCCAACTTGTCCCGCTTGCTGCCCACCGTGGGCCGCTGCGAGCAGTCTTGGGCCCGTCATTTGACGCGTTGCGCTCAAGTCCCGAAGGGCTTGCCACACTCGCGCCATCTGCTTAGGGCGAGACCGAGACCACCTTGAGCGATCCGGCTCCTCAAGCAAATGAGGCCCGGCAGTCCCGCAGGCAGCACTTCGGCGAAGCCGCAAAGTATCCGTGAAAGCGCAGCATCTGTCAACAGATCGACAGCACTGAATTCGTTGGGCTCAAAGGCTGCGGGCTTGCGCGAGCAGCGTCTCCGCGTCGCTGACTTCAAACTTGCCCGGCGCTTCGACATTGAGCGTCTTGACAACGCCGTCCACCACGAGCATCGAGTAGCGCTGCGAGCGCAGACCCATCCCCCGCGCGCCCAGATCCAGGGTGAGGCCGGTCGCACGAGTGAACTCCGCGCTGCCGTCGGCCATCATGCGCAGCTTGCCGTCGGTCTTCTGATCGCGTCCCCACGCTCCCATCACGAACGGGTCATTGACGGCCACGCACCAGATCTCGTCGATGCCGGCAGCCCGCAAATTCTCCGCATGCTTCAGGTAGCCGGGCACATGCTGCGCCGAGCAGGTCGGTGTGAAGGCACCCGGCAGAGCGAACACCGCTACCTTCTTGCTGGCGGCGAGCTTGTCGATCTCGAAACTGTTCGGACCGAGTGAGCAGCCATTGCCTTCGACCTCGATAAACTCGTAAAGCTTGCCCGCGGGCAGCTTGTCGCCGACTTTCAACATCATGTCTCTCCAAGGGTTTGCTGGGAGCGCAGCCATGCCGCGCCGAAATGAGAAACGACCGGCCGCCAGCATGCCAGCGAACCGGTCGTCGTATCGACGCTCCCGAAAGAGCCCCGACAGCGTTCAGTGTCAGAGCACTCGTGCCTTTTCAAGCGTCCGCGTTACGACCCAGGCCTTGGTCTTGGAGATCGGCCGGCCTTCGGCGATTTCGACCATGTCGCCCATCTTGCACTCGTTGTTCTCGTCGTGCGCGTGGTACTTGCGCGAGCGGGCAATGATCTTGCCGTAAAGCTCGTGTTTGACGCGGCGCTCAACGAGCACCGTGATGGTCTTCATGCGCTTGTCGCTGACGACGCGACCTACCAGGGTGCGCGTGTTCTTCACGACTTGATCTAGCGGTTCTTGAGTTTGAGTCGTCATTGCGACGCTCCCTTCTTCTTCTCGGCCAGGACCGTCTTGGCGCGAGCGATGTCACGACGGGTCTTGCGCAGCGTCGAAGTGTTGGTCAGCTGCTGCGTGCCCTTTTGCATGCGTAGGCCGAAGTGCGCGCGCAGCAGGTCCTTGACCTCCTGCTCGAGCGCAGCAACGTCCTTGGCGCGGAGTTCGGATGCTTTCATGTCTTTCCTTCCGGCCGGCTCAAGCGCCGACCTGACGCGCCACGAAGGTGCACCGCAGCGGCAGCTTGGCAGCTGCGAGGGTGAACGCTTCGCGGGCCAGCGCTTCGGGCACGCCGTTGATCTCGTA
>NZ_JACDCU010000058.1 GCF_013817365.1 Methylibium sp.
TGGGCGGCCTCACGCTCGTCGCGGCCGGGCTGTACCTGCTGAACGCTTCACTGGTGCTCGTTCCCGGCCCGGCGATGTGAGCGAGATTGTTGCGGACTCCACGCTGAGTTGCCCGCACTGCGGCCACGTCCGGCAAGAGCGCATGCCGACCGACGCATGCCTATGGTTCTACGAGTGCAGGCAATGCCGTTCGCTCCTCACGCCGAAGCCGGGCGACTGCTGCGTGTTCTGCTCGTACGGCACGGTGCCCTGCCCGCCGGTGCAGCAGCAGGGCGTGCAGGGACGTTGCTGCGGTTGACGAGGCAAGGTCGCTCCGCTATGAGGACGACTTGCGCGCCGGCGTCCCGCGGTGCGAACCGCGGACATGCTGCGGGCTTCGTGCAACCGGCGCGCGAGACGTCGACGCCGCCTGCTCCAGTTCATTCAGGATGCCGCAGTGCGCAACATCGCTCGGTCCGGCACACTGCTCGCGCAGCGTCTTGAGCTGCTTTTCGAGCTGCCTGAGCTCGCGAATGCGCGTGGCGACGTGGCCGATGTGCTCGTCGAGCAAGGCGTCGACTTCACCGCAGTCGTCCCCCGGCGCATCCTTCAGGCGCAGCAGCAGCCGGATCTCGTCGAGCGTCATGTCGAGCGAACGGCAGTGCCGCACGAACGCCAGTCGCTCGGCATGCACCGCAGCGTAGATGCGGTAGTTCCCGTCGCTGCGCGGCGCCGCCGGCAGCAGCCCCTCGCGCTCGTAGTAGCGAATGGTCTCCACCGGCGTGCGGGTGGCCTTGGCCAGTGCGCCGATCTTCATGCGGAGCTTATGCACGCTCAGCGCGCACCGGCGCCCGGCTGCAGTGCGATGAGCGCCATGCCGGCGAGCGCAACGCCCCCGCCGATCAGATCCCACCGCGTCGGGGTGACGCCATCCACGCGCCACAGCCACAGCAAGGCGACCACGACGTAGACGCCGCCGTAGGCCGCATAGGTCCGGCCGGCCGCACTCGGGTGCAAGGTGAGCAGCCAGGCGAACAGCGCCAAGGACAGGGCCGCAGGAACCAGCAGCCAGGCCGGCCGCCCCTGCGTCAACACCAGCCACGGCAGGTAGCAGCCGACGATCTCGGCCACGGCAGTCACGACGAAAAGGCTTGAGACCCGTGCGAACTCGAGCATGGCGGTGGGTAGGCGGGACAGGCCACGCGAAAGCTTGAAAAAACCATTGCATCCTAGCCGCTTGACCCTGCAGCAGCTTCAGGGTTTCGAATACCCGCATGGACTTCGGAAACCCTTCATGAGCGACTCCTGCAGCAGCCATGGCTGCGCCTCCACCACGGCCGCGCGGTCCCCGCGCTACCGCCGCATCTTGTGGGCCGCGCTGGTCATCAACGCCGCCATGTTCGCCGTCGAGCTGGCCGGTGGCCTTCGCGCCGATTCGGTCTCCCTGCTGGCCGACGCGATCGATTTCTTCGGCGACGCGGCCAACTACGGCATTTCGCTGCTGGTGCTGGGCATGGCCGCCCGCTTGCGTTCCCGCGCGGCGCTGTTCAAGGGGCTCACGATGGGCGCTTTCGGCATCTTCGTGCTGGGCAGGGTGGCTTGGAGTGCTGCGACAGGCAGCGCGCCACAGCCTGTGACGATGGGCACCATCGGCGCGCTGGCGCTCGTGGCCAACGTGTCAGTGGCCCTCATGCTGTACGCATGGCGCGAAGGCGACGCCAACATGCGTTCGGTGTGGCTGTGCAGCCGCAACGATGCGATCGGCAACGTGGCGGTGATGGTGGCGGCGCTCGGGGTGTTCGGCACCGGCAGCGGCTGGCCCGACCTGGCGGTGGCGTCAGTGATGGGCGTGCTCGGCCTGAGCGCGGCCCGCTCGGTGATCGCGCGGGCGCGCGGCGAACTGCGACTCGAACCGGGGCACGCATGAGAAGCTTCCGACGAAGCGCGCCTGACACCCGCGTGCTGGCACGGTAGAAACGCTTGCGAATCAGCCGCAACGATGCGACGCTGTGCGAGAAAGGTCTGAATCCGGGAACGCCGAACCATGATTTCCAACCACAGCATCGAGTTCTTCGACAGACAGTTCGAGAGGCAGGTCCGCGAGCACGATCTGGCGCTCAACCCCTTCGAGCTGGCGGCGCTGCCGCACTTGCACGGGCGGGTGCTGGACCTCGGTTGCGGCATGGGCAACCTGGCGGTGTCGGCCGCGCGGCGAGGCTGCTCGGTGCTGGCGCTCGACGCCAGCCCGGCGGCCATCGATCATCTGAGCGGCGTCGCCGCAGCCGAGAAGCTCGACATCCAGGCACGCCAGGAAGACCTCAGGCGCTACACGATCGCCGGGGACTTCGACACGATCGTAGCGATCGGCCTGCTGATGTTCTTCGATTGCCCGAACGCGAGGCGCTCGCTGGCCGACATCCAGGCCCACGTGAGCGAAGGCGGCACGGCGATCGTCAACCTGCTGGTCGAAGGCACGACCTACCTGGACATGTTCGACGCGGCGAGCCACTGCCTGTTTGCGCGCAGCGAGCTGGCGGATAGCTTCGCGCAATGGGAGGTGATGCACTCGGAGATCAGCGACTTCGAAGCGCCCGGCGCACGGGTCAAGTCCTTTGCCACCCTGATTGCGCGCAAGCCGCGCGCGGGGCGTGCTGCACAGTGGCAAAGCAAGGAATTCAACGCGCTGTAAGTCCGAGAGCTGCCGGCCGACGAACCGGGGCCGTGCGTTGCATTCCGACGCCGCAGTCCTGCTCTCATGTCAACCGACATCCGCCTTCGCGGATCGAACCGCGATATCCTCCTCCCGTGAACATGCGTCCCGCCCGCCACACCCGCCTCTGGTGGTCCAGATGTCTGATTGCCTGCCTGTTGTTCCTGCAGGTGGCCTCGGCGGCGTACGCCTGTGCGATGCCCTCCGCAGCGCTGGATTCACAGTCGATGGCAGGCCAGCCTTGCGCGCAGTTCATGGCGAACGGCCCCGTGCCCGCGCTGGACCCGGAGCAGCCCGGCTTGTGCCTGGAGCACTGCAAGGGCGGCTCACAGACGGTCGATCAGGGGGCAAGCTCGTCGCCAGGCTTGCCCGCGCTGGTGGCCCTGTTCTTCGTGGCGGCTGCGAACGAGCAGCCGGCCGAGGCCAGTGCATGGCAGGCACAGCAGCGCAGCCGCGACCGCGCGCCGCCACCGGCTCACAGCATCCTTCACTGCTGTTATCGCATTTGATCTCCTGAAGCATCCGCCTCCGTGACCGCGGGCACCTGCCCTCGGCCTTCGCGATCTTCAGGAGTTCCCATGAGTTCTTTCACGCTTCGGCGCACGGCTGCGCCGCGCCTGCTCGTCCTGGCGGCTGCGCTGGCGTGCCTTGCCGCTCGCGCCGAATATGCAGCGCCGCTGTCGCTGGCCGATGCCGTCGGCACGGCCACGTCGCAGTCACGCCTGCTGACCGCCGACCGCTCGCAGACCCAGGCGGCGCGCGAGATGGCGGTCGCGGCCGGTCAGCTGCCCGACCCGGTACTCAAGCTGAGCCTCACCAATGTGCCGATCGACGGGCCCGACCGCTACACGATCGGCCGCGATTTCATGACCATGCGCTCGGTCGGCGTGATGCAGGAGTTCACCCGCACCGACAAGCGTCGCGCGCGGTCCCAGCTTGCCGAGCGAGAGGTCGAGGCGTCGGTCATTGCGCAGCGCATGACCGCTGCGGAATTGCAGCAAGGCGCCGCAATCGCCTGGCTCGAGCGCTCGTTCCAGGAGTCCTTGCGTGAACTGCTGATCGGGCAGAAAGCACGGACCGAGCTGGAAGTGGAGGCGGCCGAGTCCCTCTACCGCAGCGGCAAGGGAGCGCAGGCCGACGTCTTCGCGGCACGCAGCCAAGTGGAGATGATCAAGGACCGCCTCACCGAGGCCGAGCGGCGCATCGCGGTGGCCAAGGCGCAGTTGGCGCGCTGGATCGGCGAGGCCGCCGACCGGCCGATGGCAGCCCGGCCAGCCCTCGCTCTACCGGCGTGGACGCAAGCCGATCTGGCGGCCCAGATCGCGGAGCAGCCGACGATCGCCGCGGCTTCGCAGCAGGTGGCGCTTGCGCAGGCCGAGGCACGAGTCGCGCAAGCCGAAAAGCGCTCCGACTGGAGTGCCGAGCTGATGTACAGCAAGCGGGGCTCGCAGTTCTCCGACATGGTGTCGATCAACTTCTCGGTACCGCTGCAGTGGAATCAGGCGAACCGTCAGGACCGTGAACTGGCCGCGAAGCTGGCCAGCGTCGAACAGGCACGCGCGCAGCGCGAAGATCTGCAGCGCGCTCGCGAGGCCGAGGTGCGCGCCATGCTGCAGGAGTGGCAAAGCCACGAGGAGCGCCTGCGCCGTCACGACCAGGCCTTGCTCCCTTTGGCCGAGCAGCGCAGCACCGCGGCACTGAGCGCCTACCGCGCGGGCACCGGCAGCCTGCCGACCCTCCTCGAGGCCCGCCGCAACACGATCGAGGTGCACATGGACCGCCTGGGCATCGAGACCGAGATCGTGCGCCTGTGGGCTCAGCTCAACTTCCTGTCTCCGCAGATCGATGCCGACGCGACGGCATCCTTGCCCATCAACCCGAGCCCAAAGGGCATCCAATGAAGAACAACCGGAATTCGACGCGCCTGCTCGTCACCGTCGTGCTTGCGGCCGCCTTGGCCGCTGGCGGCTACATGCTGTATTCGCTGGGCATGAACCGCGGCATGGACATGAACGGCACCGCCGCCGGTGCTGCCGGAACATCGGCGTCAGCCGAGCCGGCCGCGGACCCGACCAGCAGCATCGCCGCCGGCGAGGCGGCCACTCGCCGGCACATCGAGCAAGGCATCAAGGCCGGTGAAGTCGATCCGGCGACCGGCAATCCCATCCTCTATTACCACGATCCCATGGTGCCGGGCAAACGCTTCGACGCGCCGGCCAAGTCGCCCTTCATGGACATGATGCTGGTCCCGGTATACGGCGGCGGCGGCGCCGACGAAGGCACGGTGACCGTGAGCCCGCGCATCCAGCAGAACCTGGGCGTGCGCACCGCCGAAGTGGTCGAGGGCGTGCTGCAACCGCAGACCTCGGCCGTGGGCAGCATCACCTGGAACGAGCGCGATCAGACGGTGCTGCAAGCGCGCGCGATGGGTTATGTGGAGAAGCTGCACGTGCGCGCCACGCTCGACCGCGTCGCCAAGGGCCAGCCGATCGCCGAGCTGTACGTGCCCGACTGGGTCGCGGCGCAGGAGGAGTTTCTGACGCTGCGCAACGCAGCCGGTGCCGACGCGACGCTCGTGTCCGCCGCGCGCCAGCGCATGCGCCTGGCCGGCATGACCGAGGCGCAGATCGCCGGCGTGGAACAGGCCGGCAAGGTGCGCCCGCGCCTGACGCTCACCGCGCCCTCGACCGGTGTGGTCGCCGAACTCGCCATGCGCGAGGGCATGACCGTGGCACCCGGCATGCCGCTCGCGCGCATCAACGGCCTCTCCACGGTGTGGGCCGTGGCCGAGGTGCCCGAGGCGCAGGCCGCGCTGGTGCAGCGCGGCAGCAAGGTGGAGGCACGCAGCCCCGGCGTGCCGGGCGAGGTGTTCAAGGGCAGCGTGCAGGCGGTACTGCCGGAGGTAGACCCGCGGACCCGAACAGTCAAGGCCCGCGTCGAACTCGCCAACCCGGGCTTCGCGCTCTCGCCGGGCATGTTCGTGACCTTGCAGTTCATGAGCACGCGCCAGGACAAGGCGCTGCTGATCCCCACCGAGGCGCTGATCAAGACCGGCCGGCGCAGCGTGGTGCTGCTGGCCGAGGACGGCGGGCGCTTCTCGCCGGTGGAGGTGGAGGCGGGCATCGAGTACGGTGGGCAGACCGTCGTCAGGAGCGGCCTTGCGGCCGGCCAGCGCGTGGTGGTGTCCTCGCAGTTCCTGATCGATTCGGAAGCGAGCCTGCGCGGCGTGGAGGCGCGGTTGAACGACGCGCCGGCGTCCGGTGGGACCGGTACGACCGGGGCGACAGGTGCGACGGCCGGCGGCGCCGAGCGGCACGAAGGCGAGGCGCTGATCGAGGCGATCGACCGCGACGGCATCACGCTGAGTCACGGCCCGATTCCGAGCATCAAGTGGGACTCGATGACGATGGTGTTCAAGCCGCCGCCGGCCAAGGACCTGCCGCGCGGCCTGAGCGCCGGCGACCGCGTCGGCTTCGAGTTCCGCATGGCCGAGGAGGGGCCGGAGATCACGCGGCTGACGCTCTTGCCGCCCGCGTCGGCGGCGCCCGGAGCTTCCGGAGCCTCGCGATGATCGCCGCGCTGATCCGCTGGTCGATCGTCAACCGTTTCCTCGTGCTCCTGGCCACCGTCGGGGTGACTGCCTGGGGCGTGTGGTCGCTCGCCCGCACGCCGCTCGACGCGCTGCCCGACCTGTCGGACGTGCAGGTGATCATCCGCACGCCCTACCCCGGGCAGGCGCCGCGCATCGTCGAGGACCAGGTCACGTATCCGCTGACCACCACGATGCTGTCGGTGCCGGGGGCCAAGGCGGTGCGCGGCTATTCCTTCTTCGGCGACTCCTTCGTCTACGTGCTGTTCGAGGACGGCACCGATTTGTACTGGGCGCGCTCGCGCGTGCTGGAGTACCTGAACCAGGTGCAGGGCCGCCTGCCGGCCTCGGCCAAGCCGGCGCTGGGGCCCGACGCCACCGGTGTGGGCTGGATCTATCAGTACGCGCTGATCGACAGAACGGGCCGCATGGACGCCGGCCAGCTGCGCGCGCTGCAGGACTGGTTCCTCAAGTACGAACTCAAGACGGTGCCCGACGTGGCCGAAGTCGCCACCGTGGGCGGCATGGTGCGCCAGTACCAGGTGGTGCTCGACCCCGACAAGCTGGCGGCCTACGGCATCACCCACAACGACGCCATCACGGCGATCCGCCAGAGCAATCAGGAGGCCGGCGGCTCGGTGCTCGAACTCGGCGAAGCCGAGTACGTGGTGCGCGCGTCGGGCCTGCTCGCCTCGCTGGACGACTTTCGCAAGATCCCGCTCAGTGCGACCGCAGCGGGCGTGTCGGTGCGCCTGGGCGACGTGGCGCGCATCCAGGTCGGCCCGGAGATGCGGCGCGGCATCGGCGAGCTCGACGGCGAGGGCGAGGTGACCGGCGGCGTGATCGTGATGCGCTCGGGAAAGAACGCGCTGCAGACCATCGAGGCCGTCAAGGCCAAGATCGCCTCGCTGCAGGCCGGCCTGCCCGAAGGCGTGGAGATCGTGCCGACCTACGACCGCTCGGGCCTGATCGAGCGGGCGGTGGAGAACCTGAGCCACAAGCTCATCGAGGAGTTCATCGTCGTCGCACTCGTGTGCTTCGTGTTCCTGTTCCACATCCGCTCGGCCTTCGTGGCCATCGTCTCCTTGCCGCTCGGCGTGCTGGTGAGCTTCATCGTCATGCACTACCAGGGCGTCAATGCGAACGTGATGTCGCTGGGCGGCATCGCCATCGCCATCGGCGCGATGGTCGATGCGGCGGTGGTGATGATCGAGAACGCGCACAAGCACATCGAGCAGTGGCACCACGCGCACCCCGACTCGAAGCTGGAAGGTCAAGACCAATGGCGCGTGATCGGCGACGCTGCCGTGGAGGTCGGCCCCGCGCTCTTCTTCTCGCTGCTCATCATCACGCTGTCCTTCATCCCGGTCTTCACGCTCGAAGCGCAGGAAGGCCGCCTGTTCTCGCCCATGGCCTTCACCAAGTCCTACGCGATGGCGGCGTCGGCGGGCCTTGCGGTGACGCTGGTGCCGGTGCTCATGGGCTACCTTATCCGCGGGCGCATTCCCGACGAAAAGCGCAATCCGCTCAACCGCCTGCTCATCGCCGTGTACCGGCCGCTGCTCGACGGCGTGCTCGCATGGCCGCGCATGACCATCGTTGCCGCGCTGCTCGTGCTCGCCAGCACCGCCTGGCCCATCCTGCACATCGGCGGCGAATTCATGCCGCCGCTCGACGAGGGCGACCTGCTCTACATGCCCACCGCCCTGCCCGGCCTCTCGCCCGGCAAGGCCGCGCAGTTGCTGCAGCAGACCGACCGGCTCATCAAGACGCTGCCCGAGGTGGAATCGGTGCACGGCAAGGCCGGGCGCGCCGAGACCGCCACCGACCCCGCGCCGATGGAGATGTTCGAGACCGCCATCCAGTTCAAGCCGAAGAGCGAGTGGCGCGAAGGCATGACGCCCGACAAGCTGGTCGAGGAGCTCGACCGCATCGTCAAGGTGCCGGGCCTGTCGAACATCTGGGTGCCGCCGATCAGGAACCGCATCGACATGCTGGCCACCGGCATCAAGAGCCCCGTGGGCGTGAAGGTGGCCGGCACCGACCTAAAGGAGATCGACCGCATCGCCGGCGAGATCGAGCGCGTGGTGAAGGCCGTGCCGGGCGTGAGCAGCGCGCTGGCCGAGCGGCTGACCGGCGGGCGCTACGTGGACGTGACCATCGACCGCGACGCCGCCGCGCGCTACGGCATGAACATCGCCGACGTGCAATCGGTCATCAGCAGCGCGGTGGGCGGCGAGAACGTGGGCGAGACCATCGAAGGGCTGCAGCGCTTCCCGATCAACGTGCGCTATCCGCGCGAGATCCGCGACTCGCTGGCCGAGCTGCGCCGCCTGCCGATCCTCACCGAGAGCGGTGCTCGCATCACGCTCGCCGACGTGGCACAGGTGCGCATCAACGACGGCCCACCCATGCTGCGCAGCGAGAACGCGCGGCTGGCCGGCTTCGTCTACGTCGACATCCGCGGGCGCGATCTTGCGTCGGCGGTGCGGGACATGCAGCGCGCGGTGGCAGAGCAAGTGAAGCTCACGCCCGGCTACTCGGTCTCCTGGTCGGGCCAGTTCGAGTTTCTGGAGCGTGCCACCGCGAAGCTGAAGGTGGTGGTGCCGTTCACCTTGCTGATCATCTTCGTGCTGCTCTACCTGACCTTCACGCGTTTCGACGAGGCGCTGCTCATCCTGATGACGCTGCCTTTCGCGCTGGTCGGCGGCTTCTGGCTGCTCTACGGGCTGGGCTACAACATGAGCGTGGCGAGCGCCATCGGCTTCATCGCGCTGGCCGGCGTGGCGGCGGAGTTCGGCGTGATCATGCTGCTGTACCTCAAGCAGGCCTGGGAGGCGCGGCTCGCGCGGGGCCTGTCGAGCGACGAGGACTTGGTCGGCGCCATCCGCGACGGTGCCGTGCTGCGCGTGCGGCCGAAAGCGATGACCGTGGCCGTCATCATCGGCGGCCTGCTGCCCATCATGTTCGGCGGCGGCACGGGCTCCGAGGTGATGCAGCGCATCGCCGCTCCCATGGTGGGCGGCATGGTCACGGCACCGCTGTTGTCGATGTTCGTGGTGCCGGCGGTGTATCTGCTGATGAGGCGCCGTTCGACGCGCGAGGGCAGCAGGACCGGCTCGGGGGGCATGACTGCGAGCCGGGAGCAGAGGGCTTGAATGCAAGGTCGGCGGCACCTGCCGTTCACTGACAACGTCGGGTGCGTGCGGGTTTTGGTAGCTGCGCTTCTAGGTCGGCCATTGCCCCTTGTCCGCATCGCTGCGGCCGGCGTACTTCTTGACGAAGACGAGCGGCATCGGACGTCTCCCAGCTCAGACGAAGCTCAGCACCTGCGACAGGGGGCGACGCGGCTTCTGCGGCCAGTTCTCCGGCGTGCCGTAGCCGATCGACAGGAGCATCACGGGAATCTCGTCGGAAGCCAGAGTGAACTCGCGAGCGACTGCCTCGGGATCGAACCCGATCATCGGCCCTGAACCAAGGCCCATCGCGTGGGCGGCGAAGATCAGCGTGGCCGCGCCGAACGTCGCCGTGCGGACCGCCTCGTCGCGCTGACGCCAAGCTTGCTCGTTGTAGAGGCTCCCGGCTCCGGCCTCCCAGCCGTCGACCATCTGAGCGGGCATGATGCCGGCCTCGACGGCGGGCGCCAGTCGTTCGGGCAAGGTGTGTTCATCGGCCATCTGCCCGCAGATGATGAACGTGACAGACGACTCGGTGATCTTGGCCTGGTCCCACGCCACCGCGCGAAGTCGCGCCTTTGCGTCGGACGTGCGTACGGCGATGAAGCGCCAGTTCTGCAGATTGAAGGACGTCGGGGCCTTCGTCGCCAGGTGCACCAACTCGGTGATCTGCTCATCGCTGATATCGCGTGACGGATCGAACAGAACGGTCGTGCGACGCTCCTCGATGGCAGTGATGATGGGGTGGGTCATTGGAGATCCTTTCGAAGGCAAGGTTGCTGATGCATTGCCGGACCAGAGGTCGGCGGTTCGGTTGGAGATTCTTGTGAGAGCTTCGAAGCCGGCCCTCGATCGAGGCGCTAGACGATGCTGTCCACGACGCCGCCATCGACGCGCAGAGCCGCGCCGGTGGTCGCCGACGCCTGTTCGGAGCTGACGTAGAGGATCATGTTGGCCACCTCGTCGACGCTGGCGGCGCGGCGGATGATCGAGGAGCCGCGATTCGTGGCGACGAAGTCCGCCGCGACCTTCTCGAGGCTATCGCCGGAGCGCTCGACGTCGGCCTTGAGCATGTCGGCCACCCCTTCCGAAAGCGTCGGCCCCGGCAGCACCGCGTTGACGGTCACCCCGGTTCCCGCGAGGCGCTTCGCCAAGCCGCGCGAGATCGCCAGTTGGGCCGTCTTGGTGAAGCCGTAGTGGATCATGTCAGCCGGGATGTTGATCGCCGATTCCGAGGAGATGAACACGATGCGACCCCAGCCGCGATCGACCATTCCCGGCGCGTACGCCCTCGACAGCCGGACGCCGGACATGACGTTGGTCTGGAAGAACCTGTCCCACTCGCCGTCGGGCGTTTCGAAGAAGTCCTGCGGCCCGTAGACGCCGAGGTTGTTCACGACGACGTCGAAGTCGGGATGCGCGGCGACCAGGCGAGAGCACGCTGCTTCCGTACCGAGATCGCCTGCGAAGCCCTGGGCCTTGGATTGCGCGGAGCCAAGCCGCGCCACCGCGGCCTCTACGCTCGCTTTGCTGCGGCCGTTGATGACGACATTCGCTCCGGCGGCCAGGAAGCCCTTGGCTGCGGCGAAGCCGATGCCGCCCGTCGATGCCGTGACGAGAACCCGGCGATTGGTGAAGTCGATCTGCATTGTGTAAACCTCGATCAGTAGGAACGGAAACGAGTGTGCGGCGTGGCGCGCGCGAAGAGAATCCGCGACCGATCGAAATGACCTTGCGATTACATCGAAGGATCATCCGGCAGGTTTCGTACCAGCGATCCGACGAGCTCGTTCACGAGAAGACCGCCTTGGTGGTCGCCCAGGGCGAAGTGCGGCGCCGCGATAACGACTGAGCCTGCACGACCTCGAGTAAAGGTGACGTCAAGAGCTTTCGAACGCATGCCTGCGGGAGTTCCGGCGAATCTTCCTGCGAGATTGCCTGCCGCTGATCAGATGACGGACAGCTATTGCGGCTCTCGCAACTCCTCGGCCAGAAAATCCACCAATGCACCAAGGCGACGACTCGGCGGGCTGCCGGGATGGACGGCGTACAGGTCGACCTGCCATGCGACATAGTCGTCGAGCGCCGTCGCCAGCGTTCCCGCCGCCAGCTCTTGCCGGATGTCCCAAATGTTCTTGTGAATGACGCCGTGCCCTTGCGCGGCCCACTCGCGCAGCACGTCGCCATCGCTGGCCTGGCGATCACCCTGCACCTTGACGCTGAGGAGTTTGTCCGAGTCACGGAAAGACCAGGTAGAGAGGGGCGCTCCAGGCCGTGCCAGGATGATGCAGTTGTGACCGGCCAAGTCACGCGGATGCGCAGGCAGGCCCGATCGTTCCCAGTAACCGGGGGATGCGCATACAACGCGCGGCCCACGGATGAGTAGCCGGGCGCGCAGGCTCGAGTCTGGGAGGGGTCCGCTACGGATCGCCAGATCAATATGCTCCTCGATGAGGTCCAAGGTGTTGTCGCTCAGCAGCAAGCTGATGTGGATCTCGGGATGACGGGCCTGGAAGGCGTCCAGCAACGGTCGCAAGCGAATGCGACCGAAGTCGTTCGTGGCCGTGACGCGGATCGGTCCGGCGAGCGGACCGTCCTCGCGAAGCCCGCTCAAGGCCGCATCCCACTCCGAGACGATCCGACGCGCATCGCCGAGCAACGCCTCGCCTTCGTGCGTAAACACCAGCCTGCGCGTTGAGCGCGTAATCAACCTGGTGTCGAACTCCTGCTCGAGCTGGCTGACCGCGAGGGCGACCGTCGAGGTGGCGATCGCCCGCTGTCGCGCGACGCTCGAGAAGCTGCCGGCCTCCGACACGTCGAGCAGCAGGCGTAGGGCGTCGATACGATCCATTTTTCGGAATTCTCGAACGGTGATTGGTCGGCGGCCATGAGTATCGAGCGCCGAAGAGAGCTCTCGGGCATTGGTCGCAGCTCTTTGGCCTCCAGCTTGGCATCGTCGGCCAGATCAGCCAGCGCTGGCCTGCGGAAGCTTCGCGATCACCTTGATCTCGAACTGGAAGCCATAGAGCCACGTCACGCCGATGCAGGTCAGCGTCGGATGCGGCGCCTCGCCCCAGTATTCCGGCACCACCTTCCAGATCGTGTCGAATTTCGATTCGGGATCGACGATGAAGACGGTCACGTCGATCACGTCGTCGAAGGTGCAACCGGCCGCCGACAGGATGGCGTTCAGGTTGTCGAACGCGAGCCGGACCTGCGCTTGCAAGTCGGGCTCGGGCGAGCCGTCCGGGCGGCTGCCGACCTGCCCCGAAACGAACAGGAAGCCATTGGACCGGATCGCCGGCGAATAGCGGTTCTTTTCGTAGAGCGCCTGGCGCCCAGCCGGAAATACAACGTCACGCTCAGCCATGGATGGCCTCCTTGAATGGGTCGATGTCGGATTCGGACTGCGCGGCTTCGCATGCCGCGATGAAGGCACTCTAGAAGCTCGGGCCGCGCGGATAAACACGCAAGGCCAACAATCACCGTTTGCGCAATCCGAACAATCTTCGAAGCATCTGGAGCAGTGATGGACCGTTTCGATGCGATACAGGCGTTCGCTCGCGTGGTGGAAGCCGGCAGCTTCACCAAGGCGGCGCAGACGCTGCACATAAGCAAGACCAGCGTGACGCAACTCGTGCAGCAGTTGGAGGCGCGGCTGCGCGTCAAGCTGCTCAACCGCACCACGCGCCGAGTCAACGTCACCGCTGACGGCGCGGCCTACTACGAGCGCGTCGTGCGCGTGCTCGCCGACATGGAGGATGCCGAGACCAGCCTGTCCAGCGCCTCGGCATCGCCGAGGGGACGGCTGCGGGTGGACGTGCCCAGCCCGCTGGCCCGCATGATCCTGGTGCCGGCATTGCCGGCGTTCCACGCGCGCTACCCGGATATGCAGTTCCACATGGGCGTGAGCGATCGCGTGGTGGACCTCATCGGCGAAAACGTGGACTGCGTCGTGCGCGGCGGCGAACTCACCGATCCGTCGCTGGTGGCGCGCCGTGTGGGCGAGCTGCGGCTCGGGGTCTACGCGGCGCCGAGCTATCTGGAACGCGCCGGCACGCCCTCGCACCCTCGGGAGTTGGAAGACACGCATCACCGCATCGTCGGCTTCCTGTGGGCGCGCACCGGCAAGGTCCTTTCCTTCGCGATGCGGCGCGATGGCGAAAGCATCGAAG
>NZ_JACDCU010000386.1 GCF_013817365.1 Methylibium sp.
TACGTCGAAGACGCCGCCCGCGCGCGAAGCGACGCCACAGCCCGCGCCGGCCGATGGGCAGACCGGTTCCAGACGCTCTGCCGCAACGCAGGCGTGGCCTCGCTGGAAGCCGACGTTCACGAAGGTGATCCGCTCGTGGCCGTGCTGCACCATGCGCATTGCGCCGACGTGGCGGTCATCGGCCAGGCCGATCCGGCCAGCCCTGCGTACCGGGACGAAAAACGCTTCGTCGAACAGGTGCTGCTCCACAGCGCCCGGCCGACCTTGGTCGTGCCCTGCTCGGGACACATCGACACCGTCGACGGCGAAGTGCTCGTCGCCTGGGACGACAGCCACGGTTCGGCGCGGGCCACGGCCGACGCGCTGCCGCTGCTCCAGCAGGCCAGGCAGGTTCACCTGCGGTCGTGGCGCCGTGCCACCGAGGCCACCGAAGAGGCGATCCGCGGGCGGCTGCAAGCCGTGCAACGCTGGCTGATGCGTCAAGGCGTGGCGTGCAACGCGCAGGTGAAAGTGGCTCCTGCCGCCATCGGCGACGCCATCCTCGACGACGCGGCCGCTCTGGGTGCGGACCTCATCGTGATGGGCACCTACGGCCATTCACGCTGGACCGAGCGCATGCTGGGCGGCGCCACGCGAACCGCGCTGGAGCGATCAAAGGTCACGCTGTTGATGTCGCATTGAGCTTCTTCATCGGCTCACTCCGGTGGACAGGCGGTCCGGGGCAGCGCCGGTGCGATCGGTCGTATCGCCAAGTGCGGTCTGCCCGTTTGCCCCCTTGGACCTCTCAGCGTCGCAAGCGCCTGCCTGGAGCCCCCGCAATGGCCATGAATGTCATCGCAACCGATCACTGGCACGCGCGCACCGCCGAGGAAGCGCTCGCGTCGCTGCGCAGCGCCCCGCACGGGCTCGACCCCGCCGAGGCAAGCCGCCGCCTCGGCGAGCATGGGCCGAACGCGCTTCCCGAGGCGGTCGGCCGCCATCCGGTCGCGCGCTTTCTCGCCCAGTTCCACAACTCGCTGACCTACCTGCTGCTGACAGCCGCAGTCGCCGCGGCGGTGCTCGACCACACCGTGGACGCCGCGGTGATCGTCGGCGTGGTGCTGATCAACGCGATCGTCGGCTTCATCCATGAAGGCAAGGCCGAGAAGGCGCTGAACGCGATTCGGCGCATGATTTCGCCACGCGCGAACGTGCTGCGCAGCGGCCAACGTCACGGCGTTGCGGTGGCCGATCTCGTCCCCGGCGACATCGTGCTGCTCGAGCCCGGCGACCGCGTGCCGGCCGACCTGCGGCTGGTGCACGCCCGCGGGCTGCTGATCGACGAGGCCTTGTTGACCGGCGAGTCGGTCGCGGCCGAGAAGAAGCCGGCACCGGCCGCGCCCGAAGCGCCCCTGGGAGACCGCCACAGCATGGTGTTCTCGGGCACGCTCGTCGCGGCCGGTCAGGGCAGCGGCGTTGTCGTCGCGACCGGCGTACGCACGCAGATCGGCGGCATCAGCGAACTGCTGCAAGGCGTCGAACCGCTCGCCACGCCGCTGCAGCGCGAGATCAATCGCTTCAGCCGTCGCTTCACCGCGGTCGCGTTGGGCAGCGCTGCGGCGCTCTTCCTGTTCGCGGTGCTGGTGCGCGGCTACGACTGGAGCGACGCGCTGATGGCGGTGGTGGCCCTGGCCGTGGGGGCGATCCCGGAAGGCATGCCCACCGTCATCACGATCACGCTGGCCATCGGCGTGCAACGCATGGCCAAGCGCAAGGCCGTCATTCGCCACCTGCCGGCGGTGGAGACGCTCGGGGCGACCTCGGTCATCTGCTCCGACAAGACCGGCACGCTGACACGCAACGAGATGACAGCGTGCCGCGTGACCACCGGCTCTCACGCGCTACGCGTCACCGGCTCCGGGCACGCCCCGCAGGGCGAAGTGCACGCCGCCGGCAGCGACGACGCGGCGACTCGTGCCGCCGCACTTGCCGACGCGCAGCCGCTGCTGCGCTGCGGCCTGCTCTGCAACGACGCGCAGTTGCATCAGCGGGGCGGCGCCTGGGTGGTCGAGGGCGACCCGATGGAAGGCGCGCTGCTCGCGCTGGCGATGAAGGCCGGCTTGGACCCGCAGGCCGAGCGTGGCTCGTGGCCTCGGCTGGACGTGATTCCGTTCGATGCGGCGCATCGCTTCATGGCCTCGCTGCACCGCCATGCCGACGGTAAGCGCGTCGCGTTCGTCAAGGGCGCGCCCGAGCAGGTGCTGCGCATGTGCGCGCAGCAACTCGCCGACGGCGCTGGCGAGCCGCTCGACGACCGGTGGGACGAGCGCATCGCGGCCGCGGCGTCGGCCGGCGAACGCGTGCTCGGGTTCGGGATCAAGTGGCTTGCGGACGACCGCGCCCCCCTCGACCGCATCGACCTGGGTGACCTCGACGACGGCGTCACCTTCCTGGGCATTGTCGGCTTCATCGACCCGCCGCGCGACGAGGTGATCCGCGCGATCGCCGAATGCCGCTCGGCCGGCATCGACGTGAAGATGATCACCGGCGACCATGCCGTCACCGCCGCCGCAATCGCCGCCCAACTGCGCATCGCCGAGCAGCCCCGCGCCGTGACCGGCGCCGAGCTGGACGGTCTCACCGATGCTGACCTGGCTCGTCTGGTGCGCGAGACATCGGTGTTCGCGCGAACCAGCCCCGAGCACAAGCTGCGCATCGTGCGCGCGTTGCAGGACGATGGCGCGGTGGTCGCGATGACCGGCGACGGCGTCAACGATGCGCCGTCGCTCAAGCAAGCCAATGTGGGCGTCGCGATGGGCATCAAGGGCACCGAGGCGGCCAAGGAAGCCGCCCAGATGGTGCTGCTCGACGACAACTTCGCCTCGATCGTCGATGCCGTGCACGCCGGCCGCACGGTCTACGACAATATCCGCAAGGTGATCGCCTGGACCTTGCCGACCAACGGCGGCGAGGTCGCCGCCGTGGTGGCCGCGATCTTCATCGGCTTCACGCTGCCGATGACCGCGGCGCAGATCCTGTGGGTGAACCTCGTGAGTGCGGTGACGCTCGGCCTCGCGCTGGCGTTCGAGCCGTCGGAGCCGGGCGTGATGCAGCGGCCACC
This sequence comes from Methylibium sp., assembly GCF_013817365.1. Taxonomy (GTDB): domain Bacteria; phylum Pseudomonadota; class Gammaproteobacteria; order Burkholderiales; family Burkholderiaceae_C; genus Methylibium. Next base: position 3,101 of record NZ_JACDCU010000386.1, read on the forward strand.
GCGCTCGGCAAGCGCCTCGCTGCTGTCGCCCTTCCTGCTGTGGCGCGTGGTGCTGGTGTCACTGCTTTTCATGGGCATCACGCTGGGCATGTTCTTCAGTGCCCTGGCCCGCGGTCACGATCTCGAGACCGCGCGCACCATCTTCGTCGACACGCTGGTCGTGCTGGAGGTTTTCTACCTCTTCAACGTGCGCTACCTGCACATGCGGTCGATGACGCTGCGCGGTGCGTTGGGCACGCCGGCGGTGCTGACCGCGATCGCGATCGTGACCACGGCGCAGCTCGTCTTCACCTATGCGCCGTTCATGAACGCGCTGTTCGAAACCCGGCCGCTGGCGTGGCCGGACGCTATCGCGGTCATCGCCTGCGGCGTCGGCCTGTTCGTGCTGCTCGAACTGGAGAAAGTCGCGATGCGCCGGCTCGGCGTGTTCGACGAACTGGGCGGCCCAGGGGCGCCGCCGCGGCCGCCTTCGAAAGACCGCAGCGCCGCCGTCACTTGACCACGACCACCGGCACGCGAGCCAAGTGCAGCACGCGCGTGGCCACCGAACCCAGCACGAGTCCGGAGATCGGAGTCAAGCAACGAAACAGGGGCGATGCTCGGCGCTCGGTAACGATCGTCAAGCACGCGCAGCCCGACATGCCACGCGAAGCTTGATCGTGCGCAAAGCGCTGGCGCCGGCCTTCTCCTAAGCTGCTTGCATCGGAACTTCTAAAGGAGCTACCCCATGGCCAAGATGAAAGCCGCAATCTTCGTAGCCCCCGGTCGCATCGTGCTGGACGACAAACCCATCCCCGACGTCGGCCCGCTGGACGCGTTGATGCGTGTCACCACCACCACCATCTGCGGCACCGACGTGCACATCCT
>NZ_JACDCU010000387.1 GCF_013817365.1 Methylibium sp.
TCGAAGTCGACGTTGATCGAAGCGTCGATGTGGATGATGTCGGCAATGCCGCCCACGGCGTTCTTGAGCACGTCGTTGGCCTGCTTGAAGGCCATGTCCTGCGAGATGTCGTCGCCCAGCACCTCGAGCAGCTTCTCGTTGAGGATGACGATCAACGAATCGACGTTGGCCTCCAGTTCGGACAAGCCCACTTCGGCCTGCTTCATGCGCCGCCCACCCTCGAACTCGAAGGGCTTGGTGACCACGCCGACGGTCAGGATGCCCATCTCCTTGGCCACGCGCGCGATCACGGGTGCCGCGCCCGTGCCGGTGCCGCCGCCCATGCCCGCCGTCAGGAAGATCATGTTCGCGCCCGCAATCGAGTCGCGGATGCGGCCCTCCGCTTCTTCGGCCGCGGCCTTGCCCACGGCCGGCTTGGAGCCCGCACCGAGCCCCGTGCCGCCGAGCTGGATCAACTGATCCGCCTTGGAGCGGTGCAGTGCCTGCGCGTCGGTGTTCGCGCAGATGAACTCCACGCCCTGCACGCCTTCCGCAATCATGTGGTCGACCGCATTGCCGCCGCCGCCGCCCACGCCGATCACCTTGATGCGTGTGCCCATGTCGAACTCTTCAATCATCTCGATGCCCATGTGAATTCCCCTTGCAGTTGCCGGTTGAGTTTCAAAAATTGCCGATGAACCAATCCCTCACGCGGCCGAACAGGGTCTGCACGGAGCCCGCCTGTTGTGCCGCTTTCATGCCGCGCGTGTGCGCCAGCCTCGCTTCTTCGAGCAAGCCCATGACGGTGGCCGAGCGCGGGCTCGCCACCATGTCGTTCAGTGCACCGGCGTAAAGGGGCAGGCCCTTCCTCACCGGCTTCAAGAAAATGTCTTCGCCGAGCTCGACCATGCCGGGCATCACCGCGCTGCCGCCGGTGAGCACGATGCCGCTGGAGAGCAGTTCCTCGAAACCGCTCTCACGGATGACCTGGTGCACGAGCGAGAAGATCTCCTCGACGCGCGGCTCGATCACGCCGGCGAGTGCCTGACGAGACAGCATCCGCGGCGCGCGGTCGCCCAGGCCAGGCACTTCGACCTGCTGGTTCGGATCGGCCAACAGTTGCTTGGCGACGCCGTACTCGACCTTGATCTCCTCCGCATCCTTGGTCGGCGTGCGCAGCGCCATCGCGATGTCGCTGGTGATCAGGTCGCCGGCGATCGGGATGACCGCGGTGTGGCGCACCGAGCCGTCGGTGAAGATCGACACATCGGTGGTGCCGGCGCCGATGTCGACCAGCGCCACGCCGAGATCCTTCTCGTCCTCGGTGAGCACCGCGTGGCTGGACGCGCTCGGGTTGAGCACGAGCTGGTCCACCTCGAGCCCGCAGCGCCGCACGCACTTGACGATGTTCTCGGCCGCGCTCTGCGCGCCCGTCACGATGTGCACCTTGACCTCGAGCCGCCCGCCGCTCATGCCGATCGGCTCCTTGACCTCGTGGCCGTCGATCACGAACTCCTGCGGCTCCACGAGCAGCAGGCGCTGGTCGTTCGGGATGTTGATCGCCTTGGCCGTCTCGACCACCCGCGCCACATCGACCGGCGTGACCTCCTTGTCGCGCACGATCACCATGCCCGTGCTGTTCTGGCCCCGAATGTGGCTGCCGGTGATGCCGGTGTACACGCGCGTGATCTTGCAGTCGGCCATCATCTCGGCCTCTTTGAGCGCCTGCTGGATCGACTGCACCGTGGCGTCGATGTTGACCACCACGCCTCGCTTGAGGCCGTGCGACGAGGCCGTGCCGATGCCGGCGACGCGCAGCTTGCCGTCGGGCAGCACCTCGGCCACCACCGCCATCACCTTGGCGGTGCCGATGTCCAGCCCGACGACGAGATCCTTGTATTCCTTGGCCATCGATGCCCTCGTTTTCCTTATTTCTTCATCAGGGCCGGCACGACGGTGCCCACGCCCTTGAGCCGCAGCGCATAGCCGTCGGCATGGCGCAGGTCGGCGTATTCCAGCGGCCGCTCGTAGCGCGCGATCAGTTGCGGCACGGTGCTGCCGAAGACCTGCACGCGCGCCACCACTTCGTCTTCGCTGCCGCGGCCGAGCTCGACCTCGGCGCCGCTGTCCAGCAGCACGCGCCAGGAGCCGCGCGCGCTCAGGCGGAGCTGATCGATGCGCGTGTCGAGCGCGGCGAACACCGGGAGCAATTGGCGCTGCATGGCGAGCACCGCCGCTGCGCTGCCCTCGGGGCCGCGCAAGACCGGCAACGCTTCGTCTTCCACGTCGCCCGGGTTGGCCTCGAACACTTCGCCCTGCACGTTGACCAGCTTGTCCTGGCCGCGGTGGTCCTGGCCCTCTCCGACCTGCCACCACGCGGCAGGGCGGTGCTCCTCCAAGGTGACTTCGAGCCGGTCGGGCCAGACGCGCCGCACGGTGGCGCGCCGGACCCAGGGCACGGCCTCGAAGGCGGCCTGCGCCTGTGCCAGATCGATGGTGAAAAGGTTGCCGGCCAGCCGCGGCGCGGCATTGGCGCGGATCGTCGGGGCGCTGTTGCGCGTGATCTCGCCGCGGAGTTCGATCGCGCGCAGATCGAAGGCCGGCAGGCGCATCAGCCACGTCAGCAGCAAGCCGGCGAACAGCAGCACCGCAGCGACGAACAGCCCCCGCGCCGCGAGTTCCATGGCGCGCACGTCCCAGGGCGGCGCCTCGGGCTTGCCGGTGCGTGCGGGTTTGCGGGTGCGGCGCAGCACGGTGGTCTTCTTGTTATCAGGCATCGAGCGCGGCGGCCTGCAGCAGTTGCAGGCACAGTTGTTCGTAGCTGATGCCGGCGGCGCGTGCCGACATCGGCACCAGCGAATGGCTGGTCATGCCCGGCGAGGTGTTGATCTCGAGCAGGAAGGGCTTGCGGTCGCTGGCGCGCAGCATCAGGTCGGCGCGACCCCAGCCGCGGCAGCCGAGCGTGCGGTAGGCGGCCAGCGTGATGCGCTGGATCTCCGCCTCCTCCTCGACCGGCAGGCCGCTCGGGCACAGGTACTGCACCTCGTCGGTGAAGTACTTGTTCTGGTAGTCGTAGCCGGCCTCGGGCGGCACGATGCGGATCACCGGCAGGGCGCGGGCGTTCGCGCCCTCGCCCAGCACGGGGCAGGTCAGCTCCTCGCCGTCGATGAACTCCTCGCACAGCACGTCGGGGTCGTGGCTCGCCGAGAGCGCGACGGCTGCCTGCAGGTGCGCAAACTCGGTCACCTTCGTCACGCCGATCGAGGAGCCTTCGCGTGGCGGCTTGACGATGAGCGGCAGGCCGAGCTGAACCGGCACCTGCGAGATGCGCTGCAGCGTCTGCTCATCGGGCGCCAGCCGCACGTAGCGCGGCGTCGGCAGGCCCTCGGCTAGCCACACGCGTTTTGTCATGATCTTGTCCATGCCGATCGCGGAGGCCATCACGCCGGAGCCGGTGTAGGGAATGCCGAGCAGCTCCAGCGCGCCCTGCACCGTGCCGTCTTCGCCGTGGCGGCCGTGCAGGGCAATGAAGGCACTTGCGAAGCCGTCGCGCTTGAGTTCGGCGAGGTCTTGGTCGGCGGTGTCGAAGGCGTGCGCATCGACACCCTGGCTCAGCAGCGCTTGCAGCACGCCGCCGCCCGACATCAGCGAGATCTCGCGCTCGGCGGAGCTGCCGCCCATGAGCACGGCGACCTTGCCGAGGGTCTTGGGGTCGATGGCGTTCATCGTCGGTTTTCTCCTGCGCGCGCCGTGCGGGTTTTCGGCTGGAGCAAAGCCGTGGGCGGGTGTCCGTCGGCACGCCGGTGCGGCGGTCGCTGCAGCGCAGCGACTGCGCTGTGCTGCTCGGGCTTGCGGGCCGTCGCACAACTCGCTTCGTTCGCTGCGCTCACTGCGCTCAAACAGGCGCGACGAGTCAGTTGACGAAGCGCGCTACGCGCGCTGCCCGCAAGCCCTGCGCTGCTCGCCGCCTCACAGGCGCGCCGCCG
>NZ_JACDCU010000059.1 GCF_013817365.1 Methylibium sp.
AGCGCGCGGGACTCGACTATCACGAGTACGCCGCCGTGCACCGTCACGCATCGTGGGCCGCCTTGCTTGCTCAACAGGCGCCTGTCGCGGCGCGGCTGTTCGCATTCACGACGCGCGGCGCCACGCCTTTCGCCGAAGTCTCGTGGCAGCGCGGCGACTGGCTGGTGTTCGGCAGCGAAACGCGCGGTCTGGACGCCGCCGTGCTCGAGCGCTTTGCCGCAGCACAGCGCGTGCGTCTGCCGATGCGCCCCGGCCAGCGCAGCCTGAACCTGTCGAACGCCGTGGCTGTGGCGGTCTTCGAGGCCTGGCGCCAGCAGGGCTACGACGGCGCGGTGTGAAGCCGCAAAGCCGCTCGGCGCCGGTTCAGCTCAACTCAGCGCCGACTGCTCGGCACAGTAACGTCCGATCAGCGCCAGCAGTTCCTCTTCGCTGTACGGCTTGCCGAGGTAGTGATTCACGCCGAGTTCGGCGGCGTACTCGCGGTGCTTCTGGGCGATGCGCGAGGTGATCATGATGACCGGCAGCGCCGACAGCCTCGCGTCGCCGCGGATGTTGCGCACCAGGTCGAAACCGTCCATGCGGGGCATCTCGATGTCCGATAGCACGACCGTCGGGCGTTCGTCGGCCAGGCGCTCGAGCGCCTCCAGGCCGTCCTTGGCGAGCACGACACGGTAGCCCTCGCGCACCAGCAGGCGCTGCGTCACGCGGCGCACCGTCAGCGAGTCGTCGACCACCAGGATCAGGGGCGTGGCCGGCGCCGCCACGGCCGCAACCTGCTGCAACAGCGGCTGCAGCTGGGCGTTGCTGCGGGCCGCCGCGGTGGCGCGGCGTGCCGCCTCGCCATAGACCGTGGCCAAGGCGACCGGGTTGTAGATCAGGGCCACGGCGCCGGAGGCGAGCAGCGTCATGCCGGCCAGACCGGGCAGGCGCGAAAGCTGCGGGCCGAGGTTCTTGACCACGACTTCCTGGTTGCCCAGCACTTCGTCGATGTGCAGCACCACACGCTGCTGGGCCGAGCGCACCACCACCACCGGGCGCGTGCGCCCCGGCACTTCGGTGCTGCCGGCATTCGCCTGCAGCAGCGCGCCCAGCCAGAAGAACGGCAGGGCGTGATCGCCATGGCTGTAGGTGCCGCTGGCGTAGCCCGCCTCGATCTCGTCCGGGCTGGCGCGCCGCACGATCTCGACCAGGGTGGCCGGCACCGCAACCGTCGCCGTGCCGCAACGCAGCATCACGACCTGCGTGACCGCGGTGGTCAGCGGCAACACCAGCTTGAAACTGGTGCCCTGGCCCGCCGCGGTGGCGGTTTCTATGCGCCCGCCCAAGGCATTGACTTCAGAACGAACCACATCCATGCCGACGCCACGTCCCGCAAGCTCGGTCACCGACTCCGCGGTGGTCAAACCGGGCATGAAGATCATGTTGGCAAGTTCCGCGTCGGCATGCGTGGCGTCGGCGTCGAGCAGGCCCATGGCCACCGCCTTGTCGCGGATGCGCTTGAGGTCGAGGCCGGCGCCGTCGTCGCGGAACTCGACGCTGACCTCGTTGCCCTCCTGCTGCAGCGTGACCAGCACGCTGCCCGACGGGTCCTTGCCTGCAGCGGCGCGCTCTGCCGGCGTCTCGATGCCATGCGTGATGCAGTTGCGCAGCAGGTGCTCGAAGGCGCCGGTCATGCGGTCGAGCACGCCACGGTCGACTTCGATCGAGCCGCCGACGATGTCCAGCCGCACCTGCTTGCCGGTTTCCTTGGCCGCCTGGCGCACCACGCGGTACAGGCGCTCCGACAAGCCTTCGAACTCCACCATGCGCGTGCGCAACAGGTCGTCCTGCAGGTCGCGGGTGAGCCGCTGCTGCACAGCCAGCTCGTCCTCGGCCGTCTCGAGCGTGCGCTGCAGGGTGCGCTGCACCGTGGCCACGTCGTTGACCGACTCGGCCATCATCCGCGTGAGCTCCTGGAAGCGCGTGAAACGGTCGAACTCCAGCGGATCGAAGCTCTGCGCGGCGGCCTTGGCGGCTTCCATGCGCGTGCTCATCTGCGTTTCGGCCTGCAGTTCGATATCGCGCAGCTGGCCGCGCAGGCGCTCCAGGTTCTCGGTCAGGTCGCCGAGCGAGCTCTTGATCTGTCCGACCTCGGACTCGAGCCGCGCGCGGGTGATGCTGACCTCTCCCGCCTGATTTACCATGCGGTCGAGCAACTGGGTGCGTACCCGGACCGCGGCGGCTGAGGCCAGCGGCGCGCGCGCGGACGCCGGCTGCGTCGTCGCCGCGGCCGGGCCGGCCGTGGCGAAACGCGACCAGTCGATCTCCGTGCCGCTGGACGGCTGCGTCGTTTCGCCGCTGGGGACCGTGGGCGCTTCGCCGACCGGCACCGTCGCAGGCGCCGCTTCAACCGGGGCAGTGTCCTGAGGCCCCAGGGAAGCCAGCACTGCAAAACCCGAGGCCGGCGGTACGGGTTCGACGAGGCCCGGCGCCTGCAACGCATCCTGAGCCAGCGCCGCGACGGCGGCGGCCTGGGCGGCTTCGTAGGCCAGCGCGTCACGTTGGCGCAGCGCCTCGAAAGTCGCGCTGAGCGCATCGGCCCGGCCGAGCAGGCCCTCGATCTCCTCGCGGCCCGCCGCATCGCGGGCCAGCAGGTGTTCAATGGCGGTTTCCAGGCGGTGCGCGCGCTCACCCAGGCGCATGGCACCGGCCAGCCGCGCGCCGCCCTTGAGCGTATGCAAGGTGCGCATGGCGGCGCCGGCATGCGCCGCCTCGCCCGGCTGCGCGGTCCAGTCGCGCAGGTGCGAACTCAACTCGGGCAGCAGCTCCTGGGCCTCTTCCTCGAAGAACACGAACAGCTCGGCATCGACCGCATCGACCGAGTCGATGTCCTCGTCGCTGTCGAGCGCCAGCACCGGCGCGGCGCGCTGCGGCTCGGCCGCAAGCGCCGTGAAGGGCTTGAACTCGGCTTGGCCCAGGGCAGCGTAAGGGCCCGCAGCCGGCACCTCCCGCGGCGCTTGCGGCGCCTGGGTGGTGGGCGGTTCTGGCGCATCGACCGCCGCGGGCGCTTGTTCTTCGGGGACTGGCGGCGGCGCGGCGAAGGTGTTCACCGCCGGCAGGTCGCTCAACGCGGACGCGCCGGCGTCGGGTCGACGCACCAGCTCGAGCTCGTGCGCGGCCAGTTGCTCCATCAGCGCGGGCGGTGGGGACTTGAGGAAACCGGCAGCGAACTGGTGCAACAGGCGCCGCACTTCGTCGGCACCGGCCATGAACAGGTGCGCGTCGGCCGGCGTGCCGCTGCCCAGGCTGTCCGAGCGCATCAGGGCGTGCTCGAGCTGACGGGCCAGCGCCGAAAGGTCGGCGAAGCCCACGGTGGCCGAACTGCCGGCCAGCGAATGCGCGAGCGCGACGGCGGTCTCGCCGACCGGACGGTGCAACTCATGCGCCCATTCGGCCAGCTCGGTGCCGAGCCGGCGCGACAACTCGTCGGCCTCGTTGAGGAAGATGTTGAACAGCGGGATGCCGATGCGAAGCGGCCCGACCTGCTTGACCTGATCGTTGTAGGCCTCGGTTTCCGGCTCTTCAGTGTTCGGGGCGGCTGTCTCGCGGCGCTCAGCGGCGTCATCGTCGACGCCGACCACATCGGCCACCGGAATGGCTTCGGCTTCGGCTTCGGGCGAGTCCACTGCCGCCATACTCGCGGCCTCGGCAGACGGCGCGCGCCCTGCGTCGTCTTGCGCTCCCTGCTCGAGCCGGCCTGTCTCGCTCGGCACGTCGTCCGGCGCGTCAGCAGGCTGCGGCTGTGCGGCGGGCATGTCGAGGTGCAGCGTGGTGATGACCGCCTCGTCCAGACCGGCCGTATCGGCCGGGCTGTCGAACGTCATCAGCTCGGTCGGTGCAAGGTCGAACGTGTACGGCTCGATGGCCTCTTCGAGCGCCGGCACTTCCTGTGCCGCGCCGGGGCTGGGGTCCAGCGACAAGTCGATATGGGCAAACACCTGCTCGAAATCCTGACGTCGCGGCGGCTCAGCGGGCGCGGGCGCGGTGGCCTCGTCGCCGAGGTCGAAGGTGAAATCGAGCCCCGGGGGAGCGGCCGGCTCAGCCGGTGATTCGGCGGCTGTCATGGGGGCCTGCAGCGGCGGCGCGGCCGAATCTCCGGCAGGCGCCAGGTCGAGATCGCTGGCCGCCGGCAACCCGAAGGGCAGCGGCACTTCCGGCAGGGTGATCATCACGCCCGGCACGGTGATCGGCGCGGCTTCGTCGATCGATCCCGACCAGTGACCCTCGATGCGCAAGGCATCGGCGGCGTGCCGTACCGGCCCGCTGCACCACCCAGAAGCGTCGCCCGCGGCAATGGCTTCGACCCATCTGCCCAGGTAGCCGAGCGCCTGCTCGCTGCACCCCAGCAAGTCGTCGCTGGCCGGCTGCTGGCTGGCCAGCCAGGCGTTGTAGAGCTGCTCGCAGGACCAGGCGGCTTCGCCGAAGTCGTTCAAGCCGACCATCCGCGAGCTGCCCTTGAGCGTGTGAAAGGCGCGCCGCATGGTGGTGAGCTGGGCGGCGTCGTCGTTCTGTTCTCGCAGCGCGGCCAGCGCTTCGCCGGCCGCCTGCAGCACCTCGCGCGCTTCCTCCAGGAAGATCTCGCGCATTTCGTCGTCGCCTTCCAGGCCCGTCACTTCGACCGGGGCGCGGGGCGTGAGCGAAATCAGCGGCATGCGCGCGGAAGAAACCGGGCCCGCCGGGTCCAGACCGACCGGGTCTGACGCGGTCGAGACGAAATCGGCCAGCGCGCCGGCCAGCTGCTCACGCAGGGCCGACTCCGATGCAACGCCGGCGCCGGGCGCGCTCGCCCGCTGCAGCGCCGCCTGAGCGCTCGACAGGCTGGCGACCAGTTCGGGCTGCGCCGACACCTCCGGCGTGAGCGAGAGGCGTTCGATCTGCTCGGAGACCTCGTCCAGCGGCATCGTCGCGCTGGCGCCGTCGGCGAGTTCCTGGGCCTGGGCGATCAACGCGGGCTCGAGCCGACTGGAGGCGGCAGCCTCCAGCGGCGATGCATGGCGCACCAGTTGCGAAACCAGGATGCCGCTCACGGCATCGAAGTTGAACATCGACTTGGCCGCCTGCGGCTGAACGCCCAGCAGGTCGATCAGAAAACTCAGGGCGCTGAGATTGCCGGCCAGGCGTTCGAACAGAGCCTGCTGATGGCGCGCCTCGCTGCCGGCCGCGACCAGCGCATCGACGTCGTCACGCATGCGCAGCACCGCATGGGTGGCCTGATCGAGGCCGAGCACCGACAACACGCCGCGCATCGTCTGCAACTGCGCTGGCACCGGGATCAGCACGGCGGGCGCGTCGGGCGCGCGGAAGAACTGGTCGATCAGCTTTTCGGATTCGGACAGCGCCGCTCGCAACTCCTGCACCACGCTGCCCAGCGTCTGGCGGTCGGAGACGCGGCGGTACAGCTCCTCCATCCAGGGCTCGAGCGGCTCGGGCGCGGCACCACCATGCACGGCGTCGATGCGCTGGGCCAGACGCGCAATGCGTGCGACCTGGTCGGGGTGATCGAAGGCGCCGTCTTCGAGCGCGGCTTCGAGGTAGAGCACGCTGGTGGCGATCTCCATGGCCAGGGCCGAGGCCGGCGCGCTGGCGGCGTGCACCGTGTGGCCGACCGCGCGCGCGAGAGCCTCGCCGAGCACTTCGCCTCCGGGCACCAGCCGCTTGAGCGAATCGGCAACCAGCGCGAACTGCTCGTTCAGGCCGGCGAAGCGGTGCATCTCGCCACCCGCCACGGCCGACCACGAATCCTTGGCGCTGCCGACGCGCTTTCTGGCCTGCGTGATCCAGGCCGGGTCATGGCGGCCGAGCACAACCGTGGCGTAGTCGCCGGGCGCGGCATCGCGGCTCAGCGGGTAGGCACAGCGCACCGCCGCCAGCCGCGGCGCTTGTTCTCCGCTCGGCGCGGCCGCCTGGGCACAGAAGAAGCTCAGATCCTGCGCCAGCCGTTCGCCCGCCGTGGCGTCGCCACGCTGCTGGTTGCGCAGCTGGGCGAGCAGGCGCGAGGTCAGGCGCTTGGTGTAGACGTCGGGCGCCAAGAGCCCGCAGGACTGCGCCTCGAAGAAGGCCGCAGCCAACTGCCACAGCGTTGCGATGTGGCTTTGCTGCGGCGACTGCGCGGCAGCGCTGGCCAGACCGGCGCTGAGCTCGCTCAGCCGCGCGGTGATCTGCGGCCCGGGTCGGCGCATCAGCGTCAGCACCTGCGACTCGAACTCGGCGGTGGTGTCCAAGTCGGCTGCCCGCGGCGCGACGTCGGCCTCCGCGGCGACTACATGCCACTGCCAGTCCTGCGGCCACAGGTCGGCCGGATGGATGCGCTCGGCACCGGCGGCTTCCTGCACCGCCTTGTACTGCGGGAACATCGCCACGGGCGAGACCGGCTTGCCGGCCAGACGCCGGGCCAGGTAGTCGAGCAGCGCGAACGAAGCGCGCTCGATCGCCTCGACCGAGGCGATGTCGAGCTTGTGCGGCTTGGCGATGTAGCGCTGCACCACCGCCTCGCTGGCGCGCAGCATGGCGGCACCCGCCGGCAGGCCGACCAGTTCCAGCACGCCGATGCCCTGGTGCAAGTGGCCACGAGCGGTACGCAGCAGCGCCGGCTCGACGTCGTCGAGATCGGAGCCATAGGTGGATTCGGTTTCCTTGAGCGTACGCCGCAAGGATTTGTGAGCCGCATCGAGCGACTTGCGCAGTTCCTCTTGCACCCACGCGAGGGCGCTGACGTCGTCGAGGGTGTCCGGTTGGCTTTGCATCGGCTGCCTTGTGTGCATGTGCTGCGCGGTCGCCCTGAGCCTTTCGGCGCCGGCGCCGCGTCAGTTGATCTTGAACCGCGCGACCGAGGTCTTGAGTTCTTCGGCCGACTTCGACAGTTCGCGCACCAGTTGAGCGGTGGAGCGCGTGCCCTCGCCCGTCTGTTCGGTCACCGCGAAGATGTGCTGGATATTGGCGGCCACCACGTTGGCGGATTGCGCTTCGCGGGAAGCTTCGTTGGAAATCGCCTCGATCAGCTCGGAGAGCTGGCGCGAAACGCGGTCGATCTCGCCCAGCGCGGTGCCGGCGTTGTCGGAGAGCTTCGCGCCCGCGACCACGCCCTGCGTGGAGCGCTCCATGGCCGCCACGGCGTCCTGCGTGTCGGTCTGAATGGTCTTCACCAGGGCCGCGATCTGCTTGGTCGCGTCGCCGGAGCGTTCGGCCAGACGCTGCACTTCCTCGGCCACCACCGAGAAGCCGCGACCAGCCTCCCCGGCCGAGGCCGCCTGGATGGCGGCGTTGAGCGCCAGCACGTTGGTCTGCTCGGTGATGTCGGAGATGAGTTCGGTGATCTCACCGATTTCCTGCGAGCTCTCGCCCAGCCGCTTGATGCGCTTGGAGGTGTCCTGGATCTGGTCGCGCAGGGTGTTCATGCCGCCGATGGCGTTCTGCACCGCCTGCAGGCCCGACTCGGCGGCGACGAGCGACTGGCGCGCCACCTGGGCCGACTGCGTCGCCTGTACCGACACGCCGTTGATTCGGCCGGCCATCTGCAGCACCGACTCGCCGGTCTCGCGGATCTCGCGCAGCTGCTCGTCGGAGGCAGCGAGCAGCTCCGTTGACGTGGCTTCCACCTGCTGCGTCGTGTCGGTCACGCGCGACACCGTGTCCTGCACCTGCGAAACCAGCGTGCGCAGTTCTTCCACGGTGTAGTTCACCGAGTCGGCGATGGCGCCGGTGATGTCCTCGGTCACCGTGGCCTGTTGCGTCAGGTCGCCTTCGGCCACCGTCTGCAGCTCGTTCATCAGCCGCAAAATGGCCGCCTGGTTCGCGTCGTTGACGCGCTTGGCCTCCTGCTCGAGCCGTTCGGCCGCACCGCGCTGCTGGTCGGCGATGGAAGCGCGGACCCGCTGGTCGTGCAGGAACACGTAGGTCAGGCCAGCGATACCCGCCAGCGCCAGCAGCACCGACAGGACGATCAGGAACACGTTGCCCGCTGACAAGCCGCCCAGCGCCTGCAGTTGCGCTTGAACCGCCTGGAAACCTTTGCGCAGCGGCTCGCTGTCGGCCACGATCGCGGCCTGCGCCTCGCGTGCCGACACCAGCGACTGCAGATTGCCGAGGATCGCGCCGGCTTGCGTGCGCGTCTCCTCGTACTCCCTGAGCAGCGCCTCGAGTCGTTCACGAACGGCCGGGTCGCGGGCGGCGGGCAGGCGCAGTTCGGCATTGCCGTCGAGCAGGCCCTGGGTGATCTCGCGGAAGGAGTTCAGGTCCTTGCCGAGCAGGAACACCGCCTCGGGCGAAACGCCCTCGACAGTCAGGAACTCGTTGGCCGACTTGCCGATGCGCTGCGTCAGCATGACCACCTGACCCACCGCCGACAACTCTGCCGGCGTGGCGTCCTGCTGAAGCTTGAGCGAGGAGACCGTCTCGGCGATCTCGAGCAAATCGGACGACTGCCGGTTGATGCTGCGAAGGGCCTCGCTCACCTGCGTCAGGGTCTGCTGCTGCGCCAGCACTGTGGCGGCGTTCTGCTCGGCACGATCGATCAGCGGCATGAGTGGTTCGAGTGCTGGCTGCACGGCACCCGGCACCGCGCTGACCGTCTCGTTGCCGCGGCTCAGGCCACGCGATGCGCTCGCCAGCGCGTCGGCGCTTTCTCTCACTTCGGGGAAAGCCGCGGTGTTGCCGACCATCGCCTGCGACACCGACTTCGCGAGCCGCTGCGATTGCATCAGCACCTCGCCGGTGGCCGCCACGCGACTGGAACTCTCGTTGGCGGTGTTGAGCGAGTTGACCGTGACGAAGACCAGGCCAATGAGGCCGAGCAGCAGCACGCCGCCGAGCATTCGCTGCTGTTCGCCGATGGGCAGCGTGCCGATCATCGGCAGGCCGCCGCTCGCGGAAGCGGGCTCGCGAGATTCGTGGAAATCGCTGGGCAACTCGGAGGGCGCAGCCTCGGTGATGATCGACGAGTCGGCGCCACGCCGGCCGCCGAGATCGAGCGTGGCGGTGCCGCCGCCGGCCGCGCCCACGAGGTCGTCCGCCGTCGGATAGGCGTCCTCGAAGGCCATCTCGCCGGCCAGATCGGCAGACGATTTGCGTTGACCGCGACCGGTGAACTTGTCCATAAAGCTCATAGAAGCCTCTCGCTCGTATCAATGGCGATCGACGATGCGCTTGCCTCGGCGCTCATCGGGTCACCTTCAGAAAAGTTTCGTCCGCAGCCAGCGTAGCCAGCTGCAGGGCCTGCCAGCGGCGCCCTGCTGCGTCGATGTAGCGCGGGCCGGCAAAAGCCGGTCGCGGCTGCCCGTCGTCGTCGCCCTGCAACTGCTCGGCCGAGCGCAGACCGGCGAGCCGGTCGACGAGCAGCGCGCAGTTGATGTCCAGCGCCGGGTTGAACGCGATCAGCCGCGACTGCTCGCGGCCGGCTTCCGGCGCTGCGCCCGCGGCCGCCAGCCCGAGAAAGCTCGCCAGATCGACCACGCCGTGCAACCGGCCCCGAAGGTTGGCCACACCGACGAACCAGGGCTGCGTGTGCGGCACCGGAACCAGCGGCGACAGGGAGAAGATCTCGCCCGCCTGCGCCAGCGGCAGCAACACGCCCTGACCGGCGCATTCGACAGCCAGCCAGCTCGCGCTGTCGGCCTGCGAACGCGCGTTCTTCAGGCGCTCGGCCAGCCGACTTTGCAGTTCGCGCAGCGCTTCCTTTTTTGCCATGCCGCTCGCTCTTCGACGCTGTGCTTCGGTGAACGACGTTTCAGCCGAACGCGCGGATCTTGGCGACCAGCTCGTCGGCGTCGACCGGCTTGACGACGTAGTCGCGCGCGCCCTGACGCATGCCCCAGACCTTGTCGGTTTCCTGGTTCTTGCTGGTGCACATGATCACCGGCACGTCGAGGAAGCGCGGGTCGCGCGTGATGGCGCGGGTGAGCTGAAAGCCGTTCTGGCCCGGCATCACCACGTCCATGAGGATGAGATCGGGCTTGTCCTCACCCAGGCGCTTCATCGCCTCGTCGGCGTTCTCGGCCGTGCGCACTTTGTAGCCGCGCTTGCTCAGCAGATCCGACAGGAAATGCAGTTCGGTTTTCGAATCGTCGACGAGCAGGATCTTTTCGATCGCCATCATGTTTCCTTTAACTGTCAGCCGAGCCCGGGCGCACTGCGCACGAGCCGCACAGCGGGCCGGCGCACGCCAAGCTCAAGACCCGCCGCGGTGCTGCTCGACCGCCTGCAGCAACTGGTCTTTGGTGAACGGTTTGGTGAGGTAGTCCTGAGAGCCGACCATGCGGCCTCGCGCCTTGTCGAACAGGCCGTCCTTGGACGACAGCATGATCACCGGCACAGCCGAGAACTTGGGGTTGCGCTTGATGATGGCGCAGGTCTGGTAGCCATCGAGCCGCGGCATCAGGATGTCGCAGAAGATGAGGTGCGGCTGATGGTCATTGACCTTGGCCAGTGCGTCGAAGCCGTCTTCCGCCAATACGACGGTGTAGCCGCCCTGTTTCAGGAAAATTTCTGCACTGCGCCGGATCGTGTTGCTGTCGTCGATGACCAGCACGCGTGTAGTCGCAACTTCGGCAGCGGCCTCGGCCGCAACGCCCTCCGGTCCCTTTTGCATTGGTGCCTGATTCAGCACTTCGCACTCCTCAACGGCTTGTTGGCGTGGGCTAGATCTGCACCATCTCGAAATCTTCCTTGCGCGCGCCGCATTCAGGACATGTCCAGTTCATCGGCACGGCGGCCCAGGCGGTTCCCGGTGCGATACCGTGCTCCGGATCCCCGGCGGCCTCGTCGTAAATCCATCCGCAAATGAGGCACATCCAGGTTTTCGATTCGCTCACGGTGTCTTGACGGCTCACTACAATGAAGAAACATTTTAGCGAGCGCCCATTCTGAAAACACAAGACTTTGTGGGCACATACGCAACATTCCTCATAAATCTCTGGAACTCCGTGACCGCCTTCTCACCGGCAGCGCCGGGCTCTTGAATCAGCACCCATGAACACCCTTGCGCCCGACGCTGCCGACACCCCCGAAGTTCCCGCCGACGACGCGCCGCCCGCCTGCGTGATGACCTTCAACGCCAGCGACCCGAGCGGCGCCGGCGGGCTGGCCGGCGACATCTCGACCATCGCCGCCATGGGCGCACATGCGCTGCCCGTTGTCACTGCGATCGTGCTGCGCGACACCGCCGAAGTGTTCGAGTCGCACGAGATCGAATCCGACGTGATCGTCGAGCAGGCGCGCAGCATCCTCGAGGACATCACCATCGCTGCGTGGAAAGTCGGCTTTCTCGGCAGCGCCGAGGGCGTGGCCGGCGTGGCCGAAGTGCTGAGCGACTATCCCGACGTGCCGCTGGTGGCCTACCTGAACGACGTGTCGTGGCTGGAAGAAGACGACCAACAGGCCTACCTCGACGCCTTTCGCGAACTGATCCTGCCGGCCACCGAAGTGCTGGTCGGCAACCAGCAGACGCTGATCGACGCGCTGCTGCCCGACTGGGACGGCGAGCGCCCGCCTTCGGCCCGCGAGCTCGCAGTGGCTGCCGGCGAACTCGGTGCGAAGTACGTACTCGTGACCGGCATTTCGCTGCCGTCGACCAAAGGCGGCGAGGCCTCCGTCGACAACGTGCTGGCTTCGCCGCAGGGTGCCATCACCGGAGAGAAATTCGAGCGCTTCGACACCGGCTTTGTCGGCGCTGGCGAGACCCTTGCGGCTGCACTGGCCTCGCTGCTGGCCAGCGGCCAGGACCTGCACCTGGCCGTATCCGAAGCACTGAGCTTTCTCGATCAGGCGCTCGATGCCGGCTTTCGGCCGGGCATGGGCAATGTGGTGCCGGATCGCTTTTTCTGGGCATTGCCGGAAGGCGAGGAAGTCGAGGAAGGCGAAGGGCCGCCGGGCGAGGTTCTGCTCGAGGACCCTCCGGCGGCAGAACGCGGCCCCCGTCGCATTCACTGATTCCCGTGGCTCCGATGGCCGATTCCTCCGGCGCGCTCGGCGCGGCCGCGTCGCAAACAAAAGGCTCCCACAGCGCACGGCTCTTCGAGCGAGCCCAACGCAGCATTCCCGGCGGCGTCAATTCCCCCGTGCGTGCCTTCCGCGCCGTGGGCGGCATACCGCGCTTCATTCAACGTGCCGACGGCCCTTACTTGTGGGACGCGGACGGCAAGCGCTACATCGACTACATCGGTTCATGGGGTCCAATGATCCTGGGCCATGGCCACCCGGCGGTGCTCGAAGCGGTGCTGCAGGCCGCACGCGAAGGCTTCAGCTTCGGCGCGCCGACCGAACGCGAGGTCGAGCTGGCGGAAGAAATCCTGAAGCTGGTGCCGAGCGCCGAGCAGGTGCGTCTGGTGAGCTCGGGAACCGAGGCCGCGATGAGCGCATTGCGCCTGGCGCGGGGCGCAACCGGGCGCGCAAAGATCGTCAAGTTCGAGGGCTGCTACCACGGCCATGCCGACGCACTGCTGGTCAAGGCCGGCTCGGGCCTGGCCACCTTCGGCCACCCGACATCCGCCGGTGTGCCCGCGGAAGTGGTGCAGCACACGCTGGTACTGACCTACAACGACGTCGCTCAGCTCGAAGCGGCGTTCGTTGCGCATGGCGCGGAGATCGCCTGCGTGATGATCGAGCCGATCGCCGGCAACATGAATTTCGTGCGCGCCAGCCTGCCCTTCATGCGGCGGCTGCGCGAGCTGTGCACGCAACACGGCGCGCTGCTGATCTTCGACGAGGTGATGACCGGCTTTCGCGTGGCGCTGGGCGGCGCGCAGAGTCTTTATGAAAAGCAGATTCCGGGCTTCAAGCCGGACCTCAGCGTGTTCGGCAAGGTCATCGGCGGCGGCATGCCGCTGGCCGCCTTCGCCGGGCCGCGTGCCGTGATGGAGTTGCTGGCGCCGCTGGGTCCGGTGTATCAGGCCGGCACGCTGTCGGGCAACCCGGTCGCCACCGCCTGCGGGCTGGCCACCTTGCGCGAGATCCAGAAACCCGGCTTCTTCGAAGCGCTTTCGCGCAGCACCCGCAGCCTCACCGACGGTCTGCTGAACGCTGCGCGCGAAGCCGGTGTGCCGATGGTGGGCGATTGCGAAGGCGGCATGTTCGGCTTCTTCTTCCCGAAAGACGCCGGGTCGGCGCAGGCCGGCCTGCCGCAGAACTACGCGCAGGTCATGGCGACCGACGGCGACCGCTTCAACCGGTTCTTCCACGGCATGCTCGAGCGCGGCGTCTACCTCGCGCCGGCGCTCTACGAAGCCGGCTTCGTGAGTGCCGCGCACGCGCCGGCCGACATCGAAGCGACGATCGCCGCGGCCCGCGCCGCGCTGCGCTGATTTCCCCCGCGCACCGGCGACGCCCCCCGCGCCCTTTCGTTTGCGGTCACCTCTGGACTGCCGGCCCCCTCCCATGCACCTTCACATCCTCGGCATCTGCGGCAGCTTCATGGGGGGCCTGGCGGCCCTGGCCCGCGAGGCCGGCCACAAGGTCACCGGCTGCGACGCCAGCGTGTATCCGCCGATGAGCGAGCAACTGCGCGCGCTCGACATCGACC
>NZ_JACDCU010000388.1 GCF_013817365.1 Methylibium sp.
CGAGCAGCACAGCGCAGTCGGCCCGCAGGGCCGACCGCCACACCGGCGCGCCGTCGGACGCCCGCCCACGGCTTTGCCCGCGCCGAGCGTTCGCACGGCAGTCCAGCCGAGCGTCCCGCTACGGGCGCTACGGGCGCTTCCAGACCCTCCCCGCCCGTTGGCGAACCGCAATCAGGCGCTGCGCATCAGCGGTCGAACGACTCGCGCAACCGCTCGCCGGCGTATTCCTGTGCGTCTTTCGCGTCGTCCACCACGGCAGCCATGCCGAAGAACTCGTGCGCGGTGCCTTCGTAGACCTTGCGGTCGACCTTTACGCCGGCTTTCTCGAGCGCGTTCTTGAGCAGTTCGCCGTCGCTGCGCAGAGGATCGATCTCGGCATTGATGATGGTCACGGGCGGCAGGCCTGCCAGCTCGGCGTTGACGAGGTCGACGCGCGGGCTGCTCTTGTCGGTGGGCTTGGCGAAAGTGTTCTCGACGAACCACTCGATCATCGGCTTGTTGAGCGGCTTCGCCTGCGCACTGTCGACATACGAGTCGGTCGACAAGTTGCCGGTCTGCGCCACCGGGTAGACCGCGAGCACGTGCATTGGCGGCGTCACGCCCGCACTGAGGGCGGCGATGGCGGTGGACACGGCCAGGTTGCCGCCGGCGCTCTCGCCGGCCAGTGCCAACTTCTTCGGGTCGCCCTTGATCTGCGAGGCGTTCTGCGCAACCCACTTGTAGGCGGCCAGCGCGTCGTCCCACGCGGCCGGGAACTTGGCCTCTGGCGCCCGCCGGTAATCGACCGACACGACCACCGCCTCGGCCTCGGCCGACAGGCCGCGCGCTCCGGCGTCGTAGACCTCCTTGTCCGCGATGACCCAGCCACCGCCGTGGTAGTAGACGATCACGGGGAACGGCCCGTCGCCCTTCGGCGTGTACACGCGCACGGGCAGCGGGCCGGCCGGGCCGGGGATCGTGCGGTCCATGCTGGTCACGCCCGGCACCGCCTTGCTCGGCTCGACCGGCTTGCCTTCCTTCTTGGCCACGGCCATGGCGGCGTCGGCCGGCGTCGGCTGCTTGCGGGCCTGCTCGGCGCTGAGAGTTTCGATCGGCTTGCCGTTCATGCCGGCCAGGGTGTCGAGCACCTGCTGCATGCCGCTGTCGGCTTCGTACTTCGTACCCGTCTGGGACGACGCGACAGGTCGCTGGTCGGCGGCCGTTTGCGCACGTGCATCTTGAGCAGCGATCCAGCCGGTGCCGGTCAATGCGAGTGCGGCGACGAGCGCCAGTCGGCGTGGGGCGGCGCCGGGAAGCGCCTTCAGGGATGCGGGCCGGGCGGGGGTGATGCGTCGTGTCTTCATTGAAGTTTTCCGTGGGTTGAATGAGAAATGGCTTGCCTCGTGCAAAGCGAGGCAAGCCATGTTCCCGTTCGCCGCGATCCTCGCGGCCGCATCACGCGTCAGCGTCTCAGCGCGCAGCCAGCTTGCCGCCTTCCGGCACGACCCAGAAGTACACCGTGTGGTGCCCGATCGTTTCCCGGGCCTGGGGCTTCCAGTCGCCCATGTGGTAGTTGTGCGAGACGATGCGGGTGCCCGGCTTCAACTCCTTGAGCAGCTTGGGCCGCAGCTTCATGTTGATGTCGGGCAGCAGGTAGAGCGTGACGACGGTGGCATCGCCGATGTCGGCGTCGAAGAAACTTTGCTGAATGAACTTCACCCGGTCGGTCACGCCGGCCGCCTTGGCGTTCTCGTTGGCCTCCTTGATGCGCTGCGGGTCGATGTCCACGCCCACGCCCTTCGCACCGCTTTGCTTGACGGCCGAAATGACGATGCGCCCGTCGCCCGAGCCGAGGTCGTAGATGACGTCTTTGCTGGTCACCTTGGCGTGCTTGAGCATGGCCGCGACCACATCTTCGGGCGTCGGCACGAAGGGAACGTCCTTGCGCACCTCGGCGTCTTGAGCGTGCAGGTGGAAGGCCGGGAGGGCAAGCGCGGATGCGAGCGCCAGCAAACGAAGGAAAGGACGCTTTTGCATGTCGGTCACCTCGTGGAGTGGTGGAGCGGTTGATGAAAGGAGAGCGCACCGCGTTCAACGGCGTTCGCGAACGCTTTGCAGCGCCGCGCCGCCGGCAGCCGCCGGCAGCGCGCGAGCAGGGCGCTGCGCCAGCCAGTACACCGGCACGCCGAGCAACAGCACGGCCACGCCGACCAGCGCGCCGGTGCCCGTGTAGCTGAGGCTGGACCACAGCATGAAGGCGCTGCTGCCGCAGAACAGCAGCGGCGTGATCGGATACAGCGGCACGCGAAACGGCCGCTCGCGCTGCGGATCGAGGGCGCGCAGCCGAAAGAGGGCCAGGCCGCTCAGCAGGAAGAACAGCCAGAAGACCGGCGCCGTGTACTCCACCATCGTCGAGAAGCCGCTGCGCGCCAGCAAGCCCAAGCCGACCAGCGCCAGCACGATGGCCGACTGCAGCAACAGGCCGTTGACGGGCGTGTTGGCGCGCCCGTGCCATTGACCCAGACGGCCGAACAACGGGAAATCGCGGCCGAGCGCGTAGTTGCAGCGAGCGCCGGTGATCATGGTCGCGTTGATCGAGGTGAGCGCCGAGACGGCCACGATCAGGCTCACCAGCACCGCACCGCGCTCTCCGAGCGCCTGTCGCATCAGGTCGGCGGCGACCGCTTCCGAGGCGGCCATGCCCGACAGACCGAGCACGTGCAGGTAAGCCCAGTTCACCACCAGGTACAGCGCGGTGATGAGCACGATGCCGATGACCAGCGCCCGCGCGATACCCGAACGCGAACCGCGCATCTCGCCCGACACGTAGGCCGATTCGTTCCAGCCGCCATAGGTGAGCAGCACGAACACCATCGCCAGGCCGAGCGTCGTGGTGGGCGCGGCAGCGCCGGGCTCCGGTACCGGCAGCGGCGTGGGCGTGGCAAAGCTCAGGCCGACGACCGCGATGGCGATCACGCCCAGCACTTCCAGGCTGGTGAACAGGTGCTGCACCCCGGTGCCCTGGCGGATGCCCATCAGGTTGATCGCCGTGAAGGCGACCACTGCCAGCACCGCGTAGATCGCCACCGAGTACGTGCCGAGCGGCCAGAGTTGCGAGGCGTAGTCGCCGAACACGTAGGCGAGCAGCGCGATCGAGCCGGTGTGCATGACCGTCATGCGCGCCCAGGCGAACAGGAAGGAGGGCCCGCTGCCGAACGCACGCTTGAGGTAGTGGTAGTCGCCGCCGGTGCTGGGGTAGGTGCTGGCGAGTTCGGCGTAGCACAGCGCGCCGATCAGCGCGATGGCGCCGCCCGCCAGCCACAGACCCAGCATCAGCGCGCCGCTGTCCACGTTGGCCGCCACCAGCGAAGGCGCCTTGAAGATGCCTGCGCCGATGACCAGGCCGATGGTGACGATCACCGCGTCGGTGACCGACAGCGTGGCCACGGGCTCGGCGTCGCGCGGCCCACCGCGTGCAGAACCGCCCGGCCCTGCACCACCCCCGGGCTCGCGGCCCGGCACCGCATCGATACGACCGCTTTCCCGCGCCTTCATGCGCGGCCTAACCCGGCAGGCTTTCGAGCACGCGCGGCTCTTCCACCGGCTGCTGGTTGCGGCTCTCGCGGAAGGCGCGAGCCGCCTCGTAGGCAGCCTTGCGCACACGCATCACCGAGCCGATGGGGCGGTGCGCCGCGAGTCCGTGCCAGGGGCTGAACGACATGCGGTCATCCACCGCATCGGCGCGTGCCGCAGTCCACGACGGCTGCGGCGCCACACGGATGCGCGCCACGGCGACGTAGGGGCTGCGCTCCTCGGGCCACACGACCTTGGCGTCCTCGATCGGCATTTCTTCCAGGTTGGTGCACAGCTGCACGCGCAACTCCCAGGTGCCGCCGCGCCGCGCGAAATGCTCGGCCACGGCCTCGCGCAGGCCGTTGGGCTTGCCGTCGAT
>NZ_JACDCU010000389.1 GCF_013817365.1 Methylibium sp.
CCCACGGCACGGCGCCCAAATACGCTGGCAAGGACTACGTCAACCCGGGCTCGGAGATTCTTTCGGCCGAGATGATGCTGCGCCACATGGGCTGGACCGAGGCGGCCGATCTGGTCATCGAGGCCATGCAAAAAGCTATCTTGTCCAAGAAGGTCACCTACGACTTCGCCCGCCTGCTGGAGGGCGCCACGCAGGTCAGCTGCTCGGGTTTTGGCCAGGTGATGATCGATCAGATGTAGGCGAACGGGCGGGTTGCGGCCACGCGGCTCGCGAGGCATCGCTGCATCAGAAAAATGCCCGCCGAATGGCGGGCTTTTTTCTGGAAGGGCCGCTTCTCGACGGCCGATTCAGCGGGGCGCCAAGGCGTCGGCGTCAGCGTTGTCGGGCCGGACGCTAGCCTGCCGGGGTTCCAGCAAGGCGATGTTGTGAGCCAGCTTGCCCTTGGGGCCGTCGACCAGCTCGAAACTAACCTGCACGCCTTGCTTCAAGGTGCGAAACCCCTCCATTTGTATCGCCGAGAAATGCGCGAAAACGTCTTCGCCGCCGCCTTCCGGTTCGATGAAGCCGAAACCCTTCGCGTCGTTGAACCACTTGACGGTGCCTTTGACCATGACTCTCTCCTGCACCGAGCGGTGCTTGCCGATCGATTCTGAGCAGCGCCCCCGGGGCTGTCAAGCTTGCGAACGCGGCATGCTCAACAGCCGAGGCTCGCCCGCACCCTTGCCACTCGAGCGGCCAAGCGTGATGCTTGTCGCCTTGGACCGGGTCTTGTGTTCAAGGAGCCCGGCGCCATATCCACAGGCATGGAAGTCGCTAGTGACCAGTCGATAGAATGATTTGCATGGCCGACGAGCGCAAACCGCCTCCCACCCCGAAGCCACCGGCCGTCAAGCCGGACGACGGGCAGGGAGCCGTTGTTGCCGAACGGCAGGCTGCCAAGGTCGAGCCGCCGCGCAGGTACCAGGTGGTCTTGCTGAACGACGATTACACGCCGATGGAGTTTGTCGTGATGGTTCTGCAGGAATACTTCCAGCGCGACATCGAAACCGCCACGCAGATCATGCTCAAGATTCATCATGAGGGGCGTGGCGTGTGCGGCGTCTACACGAAGGATGTCGCTTCGACCAAGGTCGAGTCGGTGCTCGCCGCCGCCAAGCGGTCGGGACACCCGTTGCAATGCACTATGGAGGCCGCATGATTGCGCAAGAGTTGGAAGTCAGTCTGCACATGGCGTTCGTCGAAGCGCGCCAGCAGCGCCACGAATTCATCACGGTTGAGCACCTGCTGCTCGCGCTGCTCGACAACCCCTCGGCCGCCGAGGTGCTGAAGGCTTGCTCGGCCAACAGCGATGACCTGCGCAAGAGCCTGACGCAGTTCATCAAGGAAAACACGCCCACGGTGGGCGGCAGCGACGAGGTGGACACGCAGCCGACGCTGGGTTTTCAGCGCGTGATCCAGCGCGCCATCATGCACGTGCAGTCCACCGGCTCGGGCAAAAAGGAAGTGACCGGCGCCAACGTGCTGGTGGCCATCTTCGGCGAGAAGGATTCGCACGCCGTCTACTACCTGCACCAGCAGGGCGTGACGCGCCTGGACGTGGTGAACTTCATCGCCCACGGCATCAAGAAGTCCGAGCCGCCGGAGCCTGCCAAAGGGGCCGAAGGCAATGGCGCGGAAAACGAGAAGGAAGAAGCCACCGACGGCAAGGGCTCGCCGCTCGACCAGTTCACCCAGAACCTCAATCAGCTCGCCCGGGAAGGCAAGATCGATCCGCTGATCGGCCGCGAGCACGAAGTAGAGCGCGTGATCCAGGTGCTGTGCCGTCGACGCAAGAACAACCCCTTGCTGGTCGGCGAGGCCGGTGTCGGCAAGACTGCCATCGCCGAGGGCCTGGCTTGGCGCATCACGCAGAACGAAGTGCCCGACATCCTGGCCGACGCGACTGTCTACTCCCTCGACATGGGCGCGTTGTTGGCCGGCACCAAGTACCGCGGCGACTTCGAACAGCGCTTGAAGGGCGTGCTCAAGGCACTCAAGGACCAGCCGCACGCTGTACTCTTCATCGACGAGATCCACACTTTGATCGGCGCCGGCGCAGCCTCGGGCGGCACCCTGGACGCGAGCAACCTGCTCAAGCCGGCACTCTCCAGCGGCGCGCTCAAGTGCATCGGAGCGACCACCTTCACCGAATACCGCGGCATCTTCGAGAAGGACGCGGCGCTTTCGCGGCGCTTCCAGAAGATCGACGTGGTGGAGCCCTCGGTCGAGCAGACCATCGAGATTCTCAAGGGTTTGAAGTCGCGTTTCGAAGAGCACCACAGCGTCAAGTACGCGATCGGTGCGCTGCAAGCCGCGGCCGAGCTGTCGGCGAAGTTCATCAACGACCGCCACCTGCCCGACAAGGCGATCGACGTGATCGACGAGGCCGGCGCAGCGCAGCGCATCCTGCCCAAGAACAAGCAAAAGAAGACCATCACGCGCACCGAGGTCGAAGACATCGTCGCCAAGATCGCGCGGATCCCGCCGCAGAGCGTGAGCAACGACGACCGCAGCAAGCTCAAGAACCTGGACCGGGATCTGAAGAGCGTGGTGTTTGGTCAGGATCCGGCGCTCGACGCGCTGGCCTCGGCCATCAAGATGGCCCGCTCGGGCCTGGGCAAGCCCGACAAGCCGATCGGCGCGTTCTTGTTCAGCGGCCCCACCGGCGTGGGCAAGACCGAAGCGGCTAAGCAGCTCGCCTACATTCTGGGCATCGAGTTGATCCGCTTCGACATGTCGGAGTACATGGAGCGCCACACGGTCAGCCGCCTGATCGGTGCGCCCCCGGGCTATGTGGGCTTCGACCAAGGCGGTCTTCTGACCGAGGCGGTCACCAAGAAGCCGCACTCGGTGCTGTTGCTCGACGAGATCGAGAAAGCCCACCCGGACGTCTTCAACGTGCTGCTGCAGGTGATGGACCACGGCACCCTGACCGACAACAACGGGCGCAAGGCCGACTTCCGCAACGTGATCATCATCATGACCACCAATGCGGGTGCCGAGACGATGAACAAGTCGATGATCGGCTTCACCAACTCGCGCGAGGCGGGCGACGAGATGGCCGACATCAAGCGCCTGTTCACGCCCGAGTTTCGCAACCGGCTCGATGCGATCGTGAGCTTCAAGGCGCTGGGCGAAGACGTCATCCTGCGTGTGGTCGACAAGTTCCTGCTTCAGCTCGAAGGGCAGCTCACCGAGCGCAAGGTGGAGGTCACCTTCACCGACGCATTGCGCAAGCACCTCGCGAAGAAGGGCTTCGATCCGCTGATGGGAGCACGGCCCATGCAGCGCCTGATCCAGGACACGATCCGCCGGGCGCTGGCCGACGAGCTGCTGTTCGGCAAGCTGGTCGACGGCGGACGGCTCACGGTCGATGTCGATGCAGAGGGCGTTCCGCAGCTCGACATCACGCCGTCCAAGAAGAGCGACAAGCCCAAGGCGGAGCCCGCGACTGCCGATTGAAAAACCCGCCTTCGCGGCTTGTTCGACGGGGAGCTTCGGCTCCCCGTTTTCATGGCCGCTCGAAAAGCGCAGCTGGGTCCTGCCGGAAGTAGTCGGCAAAGAGTTCATACAGCGCCGGTTGCTCCGCGCGCAGCGCCTGCGGTGCGACGAAGAAAGCCTCTGCAGCGACGGGGAAGAATTCTTCGATGCTTTCGGCCCCGTACGGATCGAGAAAACCGCCTTGGCCTGCGTCGAGGCTGCGCCGCAGCCGCTCGAAGGCGGCCTGCATTACCACCCGCCAGTGCCGGCGCGCCTGTGCATCGGGCAGCGGCGGCATGCCGTCGACGATGCCGTCGTGCATGTCGAGCACGTGCACGAACTCGTGAATCACGACGTTGTAGCCGGTGGCCGCTGAACTGCCGGCGCGTGCCACGTCGTTCCAGGACAGCA
>NZ_JACDCU010000390.1 GCF_013817365.1 Methylibium sp.
GCCGCGCACCGGTCGCGTCCCACGAGTCAATGCAAGCCCGCAGCCGTGCCGGAGGTCAGAGTGGATACCGCGGCCGGATACTTCTGTTCCCCGCGGCCTCGCCGTGGCGGCCGGTGCCGCTCAGCAGTTCAGCCTGCTGAAAGGGCGTGAGCTCGGACGCCGACTTGTCGAGCGTGACCAGGCGCGCAATGGCGTCCTTGGCACCGCCCTGCGGCCATGCTGAGATAGATGCGCGCCTTCGCATCGTCCCTCGGCAGCAGTTCGCCGGCGCTGTAGAGCATGCCCAACCGGTACTGGGCCTTGAAGTTGCCGGCCCGCGCCGCACCGGTGCAGAGGGATTCCGCCGAAGCGGTCTTGCAGGGCGCGATGTTCGTCGACGTAAGTCAAGCGCATGCGGATCTCCGGTGCGGGGGTGCGAAGTCGACGCCATGCGTCGGCGCTCAGAGTGTGGCTTGCGCCCGAGGGTCGAGTCCAGCCAGCAGTTGCGCGCCCAGGGCCTCGGCCACCTCGATGCCGTCGACTCCGGCCGACATGATGCCGCCCGCGTAGCCTGCGCCCTCACCGGCCGGATAAAGGCCGCGCACGTTGAGGCTCTGGTAGTCGCGGCCGCGGCTGACGCGCAGCGGCGAGGAGGTGCGCGTCTCCACGCCGGTGAGCACGGCGTCTGTCATCGAGAAGCCCTTGATCTGCTTGTCGAAGGCCGGCAGCGCCTCGCGGATGGCGGCCAGCGCGTAGTCCGGAAGGCTGCCACGGCCCGGCTCGGCCAGGTCGGTCAGGTGCACGCCCGGCTGGTAGGACGGCAATACGCTGCCCAGCGCCGTGCTGCGCCGGCCGTGGATGAAGTCGCCGACGAGTTGTCCCGGCGCGCGGTAGCCGCCCCCGCCCAGCACGTACGCGCGCGATTCCCAGAAGCGCTGGAACGCCATGCCGTCTAGCGGACTCACGGGGCCTTCGGTACGGCCGTCCTGCCGGTAGTCCTGGGGCGCCACAGCGACGACGATGCCGGCATTGGCGTTGCGCTCGTTACGCGAGTACTGGCTCATGCCGTTGGTCACCACGCGCTCGGGCTCGGAGGTGGCGGCCACCACGGTGCCGCCCGGACACATGCAAAAGCTGTAGACCGATCGCCCGTTGCTCGCGTGGTGCACCAGCTTGTAGTCAGCGGCGCCGAGCAAGGGGTGGCCGGCGTTCGAACCGAAACGCGCACGGTCGATGAGCCCTTGCGGGTGTTCGATGCGAAAGCCGATCGAGAAGGGCTTGGCTTCCATGTGCACGCCGCGCCGGTGCAGCATCTCGAAGCTGTCGCGCGCGCTGTGGCCCAGGGCGAGCACGACATGATCAGCGCGCAATTCCTCGCCCGAGGCGAGCGTCACGCCACGGATGTGCCCGACGCCCGCATCACCGTCGGAAGAGCCGCGCTCGATCAGCACATCGGTCACGCGCTGTCCGAAACGCACCTCGCCGCCCATTCCTTCGATGCCGGCGCGCATCTTCTCGACCACGCTCACCAACCGGAACGTACCGATGTGCGGCTTGGCGACGAAAAGAATCTCTTCGGGCGCGCCCGCCTTGACGAACTCGGTGAGCACCTTGCGCGTCAGGTGCCGCGGATCGCTGATCTGGCTCCACAGCTTGCCGTCGGAAAAGGTGCCGGCGCCGCCCTCGCCGAACTGCACGTTCGACTCGGGGTCGAGCACCCCCTGGCGCCACAGGCCCCAGGTGTCCTTGGTGCGTTGCCGAACCTCCTTGCCGCGCTCCAGCACGATCGGTCGCAGGCCCATCTGCGCCAGGATCAGCGCCGCCAAGAGACCGCAGGGACCGAAGCCGACGACGAGGGGGCGCGGGCGCTGCAGCGCGGCGAAATCGGCGGGTGCCTGCGCAACCGGGCGGTAGCGCGTGTCCGGGCTGGGCCGCACATGGGCATCGGCGGCGAAGCGCCGGAGCACGGCCGCCTCGTCGCCGCGCAGCTCGCAGTCGACGGTGTAGATGAGCACCACGGCCGCCTTGCGGCGCGCATCGTAGCTACGCTTGAAGACTTCGAAGCCCAGCAACTCGTCGTCCGGGATGCCCAGGCGAGCCGCAATCGCCGCGGGCAGCACGTCAGCAGTGTGATCGAGCGGCAGGCGCAGTTCGGTGATGCGAAGCATCGGACAAGGCAGCAGTCGAGAACGGAGCGATGAGGCGATGCGCGCAACTCAACCCGAATGTGACGTGCCCCGAGTGCTGAACCAACGGTGCCTTGCTTCGCAACGGGGCTACCGCGACGCAACGCGGGAGACGCTTTCGGCGTCGCGGCTGCGGCTTCAGCCGCCCTTCTTGGCGCGCTTGCCGGGGTTCTTCTTGCTGCGCGTGTGCGAGCCGCGCTCCAGACTCACCTTTTGGCCGCGGGTGGTGGTGACGGTCACGCCGGGCGGCGCGACAGGCCGGGGAGTGGCGCGGCGGTCGGCTTCGGTCTTGATCTTGTTGCCCATGATGGCTTTCGGAGTTGGTTTGGAAATCAACCCGCGATTAGGCCACAAGCGGCCGCGCTCGGGAGGAGTTCGCACGGCCGGAGCGTGCGGGGCTTGGCTGCTTTATGGTTGTGCATGACCACCCTTCACAGCGACATCCCCGCCCGCCTCGACCGCCTGCCCTGGTCGCGCTGGCACTGGCGGGTGGTGATCGCGCTCGGCGTGGCCTGGATGCTCGACGGGCTCGAGGTCACGCTGGTCGGCTCCCTGGGCGGCGTGCTGCAGCGCGACGACACGCTGGGGCTCACGGCCGCGCAGATCGGCGGGTCCGGTTCGGTTTATATCGGAGGCGCAGTGATCGGTGCGCTGCTGTTCGGTCGGCTCACCGACCGGCTCGGCCGCAAGAAGCTGTTCCTGATCACCTTGACGATCTACGCGCTCGCCACGCTGGCCACGGCGTTTTCAAACAGTTTTGTTTTCTTTGCGGTTTGCCGCTTCGTCACCGGCCTGGGCATCGGCGGCGAGTATGCGGCGATCAACGCCGCCATCGACGAGTTGGTGCCGGCGCGCGTGCGCGGCCGTGTCAGCCTGGCGATCAACGGCAGTTTCTGGCTGGGCGCGGCCCTCGGCGCGGGCCTGAGCCTCGTACTGCTCGACGAGCGCGTGCTCGGCCCTGCCTGGGGCTGGCGCGCCGGCTTCGCCCTGGGCGCGCTGCTCGCCGTGGCCATCGTGCTGGTGCGGCGCAACGTGCCAGAGAGCCCGCGCTGGCTCATCTCTCATGGGCGGGCCGCGGAGGCCGAGCGCATCATGGCCACCGTCGAGGCAGAAGTCGAAGCGCGGCACGGCAAGCTGCCCGCCCCAACCGGCCGCGTCGCTTTCAGCACGCAGGCGTCGCCTACCTTGCGGCAAGTCGCCCAGGTGCTGCTGCAGCGCTACCCGCAGCGCAGCGGCGTGGCCCTGGCGCTGATGGTGTCGCAGGCGTTCTTCTACAACGCGATCTTCTTCACCTACGCGCTGGTGCTCACGCGCTTTCACGGCGTGGCCGACAACCTCGTTGCGCTCTACATCTTTCCGTTCGCGCTGGGCAACGTGCTGGGGCCGCTGCTGCTCGGGCCGCTGTTCGACCGCGTCGGCCGTCGCCGGATGATCGCCTTCACCTACGTGGCGTCGGGCATCGGCCTGGCGTTGACCGGCTGGGCTTTCATGCAGGGCTGGCTGGATGCGCGCAGCCAGGCGCTGGCGTGGTCAGCGGTGTTCTTCCTGGCCTCGGCCGCGGCCAGTTCGGCCTACCTCACGGTCAGCGAAGTGTTCCCGCTGGAGATGCGCGGTCTGGCCATCGCCTTGTTCTACGCGGTGGGCACCGGCGCGGGCGGCTTTGCGGCGCCATTGCTGTTCGGCATGCTGATAGAGACCGGCAGCCGCGGCGCCGTGGCCGTGGGCTACGCGATCGGCGCCGTGCTGGTGATTGCGGCCGGG
>NZ_JACDCU010000391.1 GCF_013817365.1 Methylibium sp.
GCCGATAGGTCTGCAGCAGAAAGGGCCGCGTGTTGCGCGCCGAGGCCAGGCCGGTGCGGTCGTTGAAGATGCGCCGGTAGCGGCTGTTCGCGGTGTTCCAGGTCACGTCGCCGGCTCGCTGCGCGTGGCAGTACAGCTTGTTGTGCGTGGCCACGTAGCCGTTGCGGTCCACCGCGATGCAATAGACCACCTTGTCGCTCAGGCCGAGCAGGCGTTCCTGCACCTGCGGAAACAGACGGTCGGCCAGCGCGACGAAGCGCGTCGCGTGTTGTGCGGGATTGGTGCCGGGCAGCGGCTGGTAGGCCTCGTCGAACAGGTCCGCCGCGCTGATCGCTTGCGTGCGCAGGGCGTCCTCGAGCAGTTGGGTGATCTGCGAGGCGGCTACCTGCGCAGCGCGGATGTAGGGCGTGTCGTCGGTGTCGATGCCGCAGCCGGCCACCACCTCGATCAGCGTTTCGCTGACCTTCAGGAAAGCCTCGCTGCGCGCGTTGGCGTTCGTCAACGACTGGCCCGAGCGCTGCATCTCGCGCTCGATGGTGCTCATCTGCCCGCTCAGGCCGTCGCAGATGCCGCGGCTCTGCTCGGCCGCCACGCTGATGCGGCCCACGCCGTCCTGCACCTCGGCCAGCGCGCGGTGAAACGCGCCTTTCGGCGCCTCGCCATTCGTGGCGGCGGTGCCGGTGTCGTTCGGCAACTGGATTTCCAGCGCCAGCGCACCGACCCGGCTGTTGAGCTCGGCCACGGTGCTCATGATCGCTTTGGACGAGGCCTCGACCTGCGCCGACAAGTCCTTCACCGCGCCGGCCACCACGCCGAAGCCGCGGCCCGCCTCGCCGGCACGGCCGGCTTCGACCGAGGCGTTGAACGCGACCAGCCGAGTTTGCAATGCGATCTGCGTGATCTGCCCTGCCGCCGCGGCCACCTGCTTCAGGGTTTCGACGATGCCGCCGACTTCGGTGCCCACCAGCGCCACGGCTTCGCGCGCACGCTCCACCGCTTTCAGGCTCTCGGTCGTGGTGCTCGCGATGCCGCCCTGAGCACGCTGCACCTCGGTGACTTGCCCGGCCAGCGCCTGAACGGCGCTCGCCTGTTGCTGGCTGATGCGGGCGGTGTCTTCGATGAGGCCGCGCACCTCGGCGGCGTCGTGCCCGAGCCGCGAGGCCTGGCGCGAGATGGCGAGCACGGCGTCGTGCAAATCGGGCGTGGGCGACGCGCCGGCGCCGGGGGCCGTCGCGGCGGAATCGGCGGCCTTCCTGTTCGTGAACATTGCAAGCATGAGCGGCACTCCTTGGCGTCTTCGCAGTGGCGTCTGTCAGTGGTCGCGCAAGCGGGCGCGCAGGCGCGCGATGCTCTGGCTGTGCAGCTGGCACACGCGAGATTCGGTCACGCCGATCACCGCTGCGATTTCCTTGAGGTTCATGTCCTGTTCGTAGTACATGCTCATCACGAACTGTTCGCGCTCGGGCAGCAGCTTGATCGCCGCGATCAGCGCCTCGCGCATGCGGCGGTCCTGCAGCATGCCGAGCGGGTTCTCGTTCTCGTCGGCGACGTGGCGGTCCAGGAAATCGTGGTCGCCGTCGTCGCCGCTCATGTCTTCCAGGTACACGAGTTGCGTGCCGCGCACCTTGCCGAGCAGCTCCTGGTAGGCGGGCAGCGTGATGCCCATCTCGCGGGCGATGTCGCTTTCGGCGGGGGCGCGGCCGTGGGCCTGCTCGAGCTTGCGCACGGCGACTTCGATCTCGCGCTGCTGCTTGCGGCTGCCGCGGCTCATCCAGTCGGCGCCGCGCAGCTCGTCGAGCATGGCGCCGCGGATGCGCTGGGTGGCGAAGGTTTCGAACTGCACACCTTGCGCCGCGTCGAAGCGGGTGGAGGCGTCGGCCAGACCGATCATGCCGACTTGAATGAGGTCGTCGATCTCCACGTTGGCGGGTAGCTTGGCGATCATCTGATGCGCGAGCCGCCGCACCAGCGGGGAGTACTGCTTGAGCATCGCGTTGGTCTCGAGGCGACCTGTGGCGGTGTACATGGCTCGGGCTCCGGTTTCGGGATCTGGCGTGTTGCGAAAGAAGATTCAGGGCCGGCGCTGCGCGCGCGGGCCATGGCGTTGGGTCAGTGCCGGCAAGGCCGAGCCGTGCGAGGCCACGCCGACCGGGATGCCCAGGGCGCCGAAGCCGCTGTCGCCGGTGCGCTGCCGCAGTGCACAGGCGAGCTGCTCGCGGACCAGGTGCTGCAGCGCCGGGCTCGGCGCATCGGTGGCCGACTCGACCGGATCGATGGCGACCCAGTCGTGCAGCGCAGCACCCAGAAAATCATCGGCGCAGCGCGCCACGCTCTCGGCCACCAGGGCGGCGCGCGGGGAGCCGGGCTCGGCACTGATGAGAAGGTCGTGCGCCATCAGGCCGCTGCGCAATGCCAGCAGCTTGATCGCGCCATAGGCGTGGGTGATGCTGTCGCTGTGCTCGTCGCACAGCACGATGGGGCGCAAGGCATGCGCCTGCATCTCCTGCACGCGGCGGGTCAGCAGGCGTGCGAGGTCGGCGGCGCTGGCATGCAGCAGCACGACGTCGACATCGGGCGCCGCCTCGGCCACGGCATCCAGGAAGCCCGAGGTGGAGCCGCTGGCATCGACGAAGCGCAGCGCCAGGCCGCGCGCAGCGAGGAAACGCACTTGCGGGCTGAGCACGTCCACGCCCTCGGCGAGATCGAAGCTGGCCAGCTCACTCGGGGCGCGGGAGCGTTCGCCGGCATCCACCACCAGGGTCGACAGGCCCAGCTCGGCATAGGCCGTGCACAGCCGCTCGAGCAGCGCGCCGCCGGAGGCGAGGTTCGGGTTGGAGACCACCGCGACGAAGCGCAGTGTGTGGCCGGTGAAGAGGCGCCGCAGGCCCTGCGCCTGGTCGATCGGCCGGCCCGCTGTGGGGTCGAGGGCCGTGTCGGCCGCGCTCTGCGGATCGAGGCCTGCATCGGCGGCGTGCAGATAGTCGGCGAGCGCCCTGCGCGGGCGCGATGGCAGCTCGTCGAGCTGGTTGAACCAGCTGTCGGTTGCCGGGAGTGCGGGGCGGTAGGTGCGGCTGCTCATGCGGTTCTCCCCTGCGCTCAGAAGCCGGGCGCGGCCGGGCGTCGGGGCGCTGCAGCGGGCTGCGGCGCCGCGAACACCAGGTTCATGTCGTTGGCATCGAAGCGGTAGGCGGGGCTGCCGCCGGCGCGCAGCGCGCGGTGCACCAGCGCCTGCGAAGACAGGCGGTGCCAGTCTTCCGGCACGCGCTGGCCGTTCGCCACGGCCACCACCTTGAGCTTGTGGCGGATCAGCGCGTCCAGCGCCGGCCCGAGCTTGACGGCCTCGTCGAGCTTGGACAGCACGATGCCTTTGCAGGCAGCGGCGTGGTAGGAAATCATCACGTCGTCGATGGTCTCGCCCTGCACCGCGGCGTTGACGACGAGCAGCTTGCGGATGGAGCGGTGACCGAGCATCTCCAGCAGCTCGCGGGTGCGGGTGTCGCGCTGGGCGACGCCGGCGGTGTCGATGAGCACCATCTTCTTGGCCGACAGAAGCTCGAGCAGGTCTTCGAGCGCGGTGCGGTCGTGCGCGGTGTGCACCGGCACGCCGAGGATGCGGCCGTAGGCGCGCAGTTGTTCGTGGGCGCCGAGCCGGTAGGCGTCGAG
The DNA here is from genome assembly GCF_013817365.1 of Methylibium sp. GTDB lineage: Bacteria > Pseudomonadota > Gammaproteobacteria > Burkholderiales > Burkholderiaceae_C > Methylibium. The sequence goes on from NZ_JACDCU010000391.1 coordinate 3,664, forward strand.
CGTGATCAGGCCGAGGTTCGACGCGCCGTGCTTGGTGGCGAAGGCGGCGGCGAGCTTGGCGGTCGAGGTGGTCTTGCCCACGCCCGTGGAGCCAATGAGCGCGTAGACGCCGCCCTGGTCTTCGAGCGGCGCTTCGTCCTCGCCGGTGATCAGGTTGCGCTCCAGCACGCCGGCGGCCCAGGCTTGCTCGTCGCCGATATCGCCTTTCATGCCGACCACGAGTTTGCGGATCAGCATGGGCGAGAAGCCGCAGTCGAG
>NZ_JACDCU010000392.1 GCF_013817365.1 Methylibium sp.
AGCAGCGCACGCACCCGCTCGCGCTGCGCCCGGGCTTCGTCGGCAGCGCCGCCTTCGGCCGGTTCGCGCGGGCACGACTGCTCGAAGCTCGCCGGCTCGTTCGGGTCGGGGATGCGCTCTCGCCGCGCCGGATCGGCGAACGCGGCGAAGCGCTCGAACTCGCGCCGGCGACCCTCGCGCACCGCCGCGGCCAGTTCGGGGTCGGGATGGCTGGTGAAGTAGACAAACGGCTCGGCCGCCGCCCATTCGTCGCCCATGAACAGCAGCGGAATCTGCGGCGCAAGCAACAGCAGCGCGGTCGCCGCCTGCAGCGCCTCGGGGTCGGCGAGCTTCGTGAGCCGCTCGCCGAAGGCACGGTTGCCGACCTGATCGTGGTTTTGCAGGAAGAGCACGAAGGCGCTCGGTGGCAACTGCGCACTGGGCTCGCCGCGCGCCTCGCCGCCGCGGTGTGCCGAGGCGTCGCCCTGGTAGGCGAAGCCTTCCGCCAGCACGCGGGCCAGCCGCTCGGCCGGGGCGTCGGCATAGTCGGCGTAATAGCCTTCGTGCTCACCGGTGAGCAGCACGTGCAGCACATGGTGGCCGTCGTCGTTCCACTGCGCATCGAAATGGTTCTCGAGCAGATGAGAAGCGTTGTCGTCGTGCTCGAGCACCAGGTGCACCTGGCGGCCCGGCTCGACCGCGGCGCGCACGCGCTGCGACAGCGTCTGCAGCCAGCCCTGCTCGGCGATGGCGTGCACGGCATCGAAGCGCAGCCCGTCGAAGCGGTACTCCATCAGCCAGTACAGCGCGTTGTGGATGAAGAACTCGCTCACCTCCGGCCGGCGGAAGTCGATTGCCTGGCCCCAGGGCGTGTGCGCGTCGTCGGTGAAAAAGGACTCGGCGTACAGGCCGAGGTAGTTGCCGTCCGGGCCGAAGTGGTTGTAGACGACATCTAGAAAGACCATCAGGCCCAGGCCGTGAGCGGCATCGATCAGCGACTTGAGTTCCTCGGGCGTGCCATAGGCGGCATCGGGCGCGAAGGGCAACACGCCGTCGTAGCCCCAGTTGCGCGCGCCGGGAAAGTCGTTCAGCGGCATCAGCTCGATGGCGGTGATGCCCAGTGCGGCGAGCGCCGGCAGACGGGCCTGCACGCCGGCGTAGCCGCCGAGCGCGCCGACGTGCAGTTCGTAGAGCACGGTCTCATTCCAGGGCCGGCCGGACCAGTCGGTGTGCTGCCATGCATAAGCCTGCGGATCGACCACCACGCTCGCGTCGTGAACGTCGCCGGCTTGCAGGCGCGAGGCCGGGTCGGGCACGGCGGTGAAGGCGGACGGGTCCGGTTCACCGTCGCTCTTGCCATCGCCTTTGCCCGACACGCAGTAGCGGTAGCGCGTGCCCGCGCCGCAGTCGACCTCGAGCTCGAACCAGCCGCCCTCGTTGCGGCGCATCGGCAGGGCGCGCTCCGGATCACCGGAGGGCACGTCGCCGGCCGGCTCGATCGCGAGCATCACGGCGGCGCTGCTCGGCGCCCACAGTCGAAAACGGGTGTGGCTTGCATCGTCGCTCAACTGAGCGCCGAAATCGAAGCGGTGGCGGTGGTGCAGGGAGCTCATCGGCGGGTTCTCAATCCAGTGGCGCCGGCCGGGTCTCGACAGGCTCGTCGTTGTGCATGGGTTCGGGCCTTTCTTCGGCCGGCGCATAGCCGGCAGTGGTGAGCAATACCACGCTGTGCGCCTGGACCTCGATGCTGTCGTCTTCGAGCGGCATGGGGGCCTTCTCGGGATGCGCGCTGTCGATCACGATCTGCCAGGCCGCATCGCCGGGCGACACACGAAACGCCTGCGGCTCGGCCGCACCGTTGATGAGCACGAGCGACAGGTTGATGTAGCCCTCGTCGCTGGTGCGCGCGCGGCGCAGCGCGATCAACCGGCCCTCGGCGTGGTCCCACTCGCGTTGCTGCATGGGCTCGCCATGCTCGTTGAGCCAGCTCAGCTCGCGAATGCCCGCGCCGAGTTCGCGCTGATCGCGCAGATAGTTGGCAGCGCGCAGGGTGGGATTGAGCTGACGCGCTTCGATGAGGCGGGCGGTGAAGTCGATCAGCGCCTGCCCTTCCTCGCTGCGCAGCAAATCCCAGTCGAGCCACGACAGCTCGTTGTCCTGGCAGTAGGCGTTGTTGTTGCCTTGTTGCGTGCGGCCGAACTCGTCGCCGCCGAGCAGCATGGGCGTGCCGTTGGAGAACATCAGCGTCGCGAGCATGGCGCGCACCACCTTGCCGCGCACCGCTTCGATGCCCTCGTACTCGCTCGGCCCTTCGATGCCCCAGTTGAAACTGTCGTCGTGGTCGGCGCCGTCGCGATTGTCCTCGCCGTTGGCCTCGTTGTGTTTCTCGTTGTAGCGCACCAGGTCGTGCAAGGGGAAGCCGTCGTGTGCGGTGATGAAGTTCAGGGACGCCCAGGGCCGGCGGCGGTCGTGGTTGAACATGTCGGCCGAGCCGTACAGGCGCGCGGCGAGCGCCCCGCGAAGGCCGGCGTTGCCGCGCCAGAAGCGGCGCACGTCGTCGCGGAAGCGACCGTTCCATTCGGCAAAGCCCGCCGGGTGATTGCCGATCTGATAGCCGCCGGGGCCGATGTCCCAGGGCTCGGCGATGAGCTTCACGCAGGCGAGCGTCGGGTCCTGGCCGATCGCGTCGAAGAAGCCGCTGCCCGGATCGAAGCCGCCCACCTCGCGGCCCAGCGTGACGCCGAGGTCGAAGCGGAATCCGTCGACGTGGAACTCGTCGACCCAGTAGCGCAGCGAGTCCATCACCATCTGGATCACGCGCGGATGCGACATGTTGACGGTGTTGCCGCAGCCGGTGTCGTTGATGCAGTGGCGCGGGTTGTCGGCCTGCAGGCGGTAGTAGCTTGCGTTGTCGAGCCCGCGGAACGAAAGCGTGGGGCCGAGTTCGCTTTCCTCGGCGGTGTGGTTGTAGACCACGTCGAGAATCACCTCGATGCCCGCCGCATGCAAACGGCGGATGGCGTTGCGCATTTCGTCCAGCTGGCCGCTGGCCAGGTAGCGCGGCTCCGGCGCAAAGAAGGACAGCGTGTTGTAGCCCCAGTAGTTGCGCAGCTTCTTCTCGACCAGCCGGCGGTCCTGCACGAAGGCGTGCACGGGCAGCAGCTCGAGCGCGGTGACACCCAGGCGCAGCAGGTGGTCGATCACCGAAGGATCGGCCAGCGCCGCGAAGCTGCCGCGCCGGTCGGTGCGGATCTTCTCGTTGCCCATGGTCATCCCGCGAACATGCGCCTCGTAGATCACCGTTTCGGCAAAGGGCGTGTTCGGCCGGCGCTCGCTGCGCCAGTTGAACGCAGCATCGACGACCACCGCCTTGGGCATGGCTTGGGCGCTGTCGCGCCGGTCGAAGCTCAGGTCGGCGCGCGGCGAATGGAGGCGGTAGCCGTACAGCGCGTCGGTCCAGCGGATGGAGCCGAACAGTTGACGCGCATAGGGATCGAGCAGCAGCTTGTGGTGGTTGAAGCGGTGGCCGTGCTGGGGCTCGTACGGGCCGTGGGCGCGGTAGCCGTACAACAGGCCGGCGCCTGCGTCGGGCAGGTAGCCGTGCCAGATGCCGTCGGTGCATTCGGGCAGCGACAGACGTGCCACCTCTTTGCGGCCAGCGGCGTCGAACAGGCAGAGTTCGATGCTCGATGCGTTGGCCGAGAAGACGGCGAAGTTGACGCCGTTGCCGTCGGGGGTGGCGCCGAGTGGGTAGGCGGAGCCGGAATCGAGCTTGGTGGGGAAGTTGGTTGACATATCGCGGACTGCTCAGGTGCGTTTGATTTTTTCAGTGCGTGCAAAGCCGGGGGCGGGCGGCGGGCTTCGCTTCAGTGCGGCGGTCGGCCCGCGTTGCGTGCCGACTGCGCTGTGCTGCTCGGGCTTGGGGCGCGTCGCGGAAC
>NZ_JACDCU010000393.1 GCF_013817365.1 Methylibium sp.
GCTGGCGCCCGTGCGCGCCGCCTTCGTCGTGCGCGACAACGTGCGCCAGCGCCGCAGCATCGAGCGCAGCTACATCGAGGCGCTGCGCGGCGCGCGCGAGCGCATCGACCTGGTGAGTCCGTACTTCTACCCGGGCCGCAATTTCCGCCACGCGCTCACGGCCGCCGCAGGGCGCGGCGTTCGCGTGCGCCTGCTGCTGCAAGGCAAGGCCGACTACCGCTTCGCCGCGCTGGCGGCGCAGGCGCTGTACGACGAGATGCTCGTGCACGGGGTGCGCATCTACGAGTACCTGCCGGCCTTCCTGCATGCCAAGGTGGCCCTGGTGGACGACAGCTGGGCGACGGTGGGCAGCTCCAACATCGATCCGCTGTCGCTGCTCGTCAACCTCGAGGCGAACGTGCTGGTCGACGACCCCGCTTTCGTGGCGCGCCTGGCCAGCGAACTCGAGCGCGATTTCGCCGAGTCGCGCGAGATCACCACGCCGGCCGCATTGCCCGGCTGGCGGCGCTGGATGCGGCGCGGCGTGGTCGCCTGGGCAGCGGCGGTGTACCTGCGGCTGGCGGGCGCAGCGGGGCGGTACTGAGGCTTCATGCAGCCGGACCTGATCGTCGAGCGCCCCGAGGGCCTGTATTGCCCGCCCGGCGACTTCTACATCGACCCGTGGCGGCCCGTGCCGCGCGCGGTGATCACGCACGCCCACGCGGACCATTCGCGCGTCGGCCACGGCCATTACCTGGCCGCCGCGCCCGGCGAGGGCGTGCTGCGGGCGCGGCTCGGCGACATCGCGCTGCAGACGCTGGCCTACGGCGAGCGCATCGATCACTTCGGCGTGCGCCTGAGCCTGCATCCTGCCGGCCACGTGCTCGGCTCGGCACAGGTGCGGCTCGAGCACGGCGGCCGGGTCTGGGTCGCGTCGGGCGATTATTTCGTCGCCGGCAGCGGCGGCGAGCAGGAGGACAACGCGACCTGCGAGCCCTTCGAGCCGGTGCGCTGCCATTGCTTCATCACCGAGTCCACCTTCGGCCTGCCGATCTACCGCTGGCGGCCGCAGCGCGAGTTGTTCGCGGAGGTGAACGACTGGTGGCGTGGCAATGCCGCCGCCGGCCGGCCGAGCCTGCTGATGGGCTACAGCTTCGGCAAGGCGCAACGGCTTTTGGCGGGGGTGGACGCGGGCATCGGTACGATCGTCGTGCATGGCGCCGTCGAGACGCTCAACCGCGCTTACCGCGCCGCCGGCGTGCGGCTCCCGGATACCCGGCTGGTGAGCGAGGTGGCCGACAAGGCCGAGCTGCGGACGGCGCTCGTCGTGGCACCGCCCAGCGTGCATGGCAGCGTCTGGTCCCGCCGTTTCGTCGGCGCCAGCGACGCCTTCGCCAGCGGCTGGATGCAGTTGCGCGGTGCACGCCGCCGCCGCGGCGTGGACCGCGGCTTCGTGGTCTCCGACCATGCCGATTGGCCGGGCCTCGTGCGCGCCATTGCCGCCACCGGCTGCGAGCGCGTCATCGTCACACATGGCTACGAGGCCGTGATGGTGCGTTGGCTGCGCGAGCAGGGGCTGCAAGCCGGATCGTTTCGCACCGAGTACGGCGACGAAGCGCTGGAGCGTCCCGATGTGGAGGCCGATCGGGCGGATCCCATCGGCGTGGCCGATCAGAATGATGCGGCAACTGCGACCGACACACTCACCGCCACCGGTCAGGGCCATGCAGCCGTCGCGGTCGATGGCGATCAGGCGAGTCGCATCGAACCCCCGGCCGACGGCGATGCGCCCGGGACCGCACCGCCCGACGCCGCCCCCTGAAGCGCCATGCGCGCCTTCGCCCGGCTCTACGTCGAACTCGACGCCGGCACCTCCACGCTGGACAAGGTCGCTGCGCTGCGCCGCTACTTCAGCGCGGCCGCGCCGGCCGACGCCGCCTGGGCCGCGTATTTCCTGGCTGGCGGCCGCCCGCGGCAGGTGGTGCCGACCTCGGTTCTGCGCGCGCTGGCCTGCGAGGGGGCCGGCATCGCCGGCTGGCTGTTCGAGGAGTGCTATCAGGCGGTCGGCGATCTGGCCGAAACGATTGCGCTCGTGCTGCCGCCGCCCACGCGCGAGAGCACGCTCGGCCTGGCCGCCTCGGTCGAGCAGTTGGGGGCGCTGCGCGGCGCGGCGCCCGAGGCCCAGGCCGCCGCGGTGCGCGACTGGTGGGACGCGCTGGATGCGACCGGCCGCTTCCTGCTCGTCAAGCTGATCGGCGGCGGGTTTCGCGTCGGTGTGAGCAAGCTGCTGGTGCAGCGTGCGCTGGCCGAAGTGTCGGGCCTGGACGCCAAGCTGGTGGCGCAGCGCATGATGGGCTACACCGACGCCAAGCGCGCGCCCGATGCGGCGCGCTACGCGGCGCTGGTGGCCCCGGCCGAGGAGGGCGCTGCCCGCGCGGCGGGCGAGCCTTATCCCTTCTTCCTCGCCCACCAGATCGAAGGGGTGCCGCAGGACTTCGAGGCCCGGCTCGGCCCGCCTTCGCAGTGGCTGGTCGAATGGAAGTACGACGGCATCCGCGCGCAGCTCGTCAAGCGCGCCGGCCAGGTCTGGCTGTGGTCGCGCGGCGAGGAGCTGGTGACGGAGCGCTACCCGGAGGTGGCCGCACTGGCCGCGTGCCTGGCCGACGGCACGGTGCTCGATGGCGAACTGGTGGTGTGGCGAGACGGTGAAGGCGAGGGCGGACCGGCGCCCTTCGCGCTGCTGCAGCAGCGTATCGGCCGCAAGACGGTGAGCAAGAAGATGATGGCCGAGCTGCCGGTGCAGCTCGTTGCCTACGACCTGCTCGAATGGCAGGGGGTCGATCTGCGCGGCGAGCCGCAGCATGCGCGCCGCGCCGCGCTCGAGGCGGCCTTGCAGGGCACGGCGCTGCGGCTGTCGCCGGCCGTGGTCGCGCCGAGCTGGCAGGAACTCGCCACGCTGCGCGCCGCTTCGCGTGCGCGCGGCGTCGAAGGCTTCATGCTCAAGCACCGCGACGCGGCCTACGGCAGCGGCCGCAGGAAGCAGGAAGGGCTGCTCGGCGGCACGTGGTGGAAGTGGAAGATCGAGCCGATGAGCGTGGACTGCGTGCTCGTCTACGCGCAGCGCGGCCATGGCCGGCGCGCGAGTCTGTACACCGACTACAGCTTCGCGGTGTGGAGCCGCGCGCCGGCCGATGCGGCGCAGGCGCAGGCGGTGATCGATGCCATCGCGGCCCGCCAGCCGGCCGAGCCGGGGGCGCTGCAGCTCGTGGCCTTCGCCAAGGCGTATTCGGGGCTCACCGATGCAGAGTTCACGCAGGTCGACCGCGTGATCCGCGCCAATACGCTGGAGAAGTTCGGCCCGGTGCGCAGCGTGCGGCCCAGTCTGGTGTTCGAGCTCGGCTTCGAGGGCATCAACCGCAGCTCCCGCCACAAGAGCGGCATCGCGGTGCGCTTCCCGCGCATGCTGCGTCTGCGGCCCGACAAGCCGCTTCACGAGGCCGATACCTTGCAGACGCTGGAGGCATTGCTGGGCCGCGGAAGTGAGTCCGGCTGAGGGTGTCTGCGCACCCCGCGGCCCGCGCCCCTGCAAGCCGGTAGCATCAGCCGATGGCTGCGCCCGACGCAGCGCCTTCCCAGCGAGACGCCCTCCGATGAACGCACCCCCCTCCTTCGGTTCACCGCTGCAGGCCGTGATGCCTGACACCACGCCCGACGACATCGGCACACCCGTTTCGGTCAAGATCCGCGAGCGCATCAAGGCCCAGCGCAAGCGCTTCCACGCCAACGACAACATCGCCGAGTGCATCGAGCCGGGCGAACTCGAGCTGCTGCTCGACGAAGTGGCCGGCAAGATGCACGCCGTGCTCGACAGCCTGGTCATCGACACCGAGAGCGATCACAACACGCAGGACACGGCCCGCCGCGTCGCCAAGATGT
>NZ_JACDCU010000060.1 GCF_013817365.1 Methylibium sp.
CCTTGGCGTCCTCGATCGGCATTTCTTCCAGGTTGGTGCACAGCTGCACGCGCAACTCCCAGGTGCCGCCGCGCCGCGCGAAATGCTCGGCCACGGCCTCGCGCAGGCCGTTGGGCTTGCCGTCGATGTCGACCGGCTTCTTCGTCAGCACGGTGAGTTCGGGCGCGATCGGCGCCACCGCCACCTTGGCCATGTACTCGCCCCACAGCATCGGCACCTGGCTGTAATACGTTTCGCCGAGCGGGTGGGTCTCGGGGTGGCCGCCCAAGCTCATGAGCGTGGGGCTCTTTCCGCCCACGCTCTCGACCATCTTTTCCACGCCCTGCAGCGCGGAGGACAAGACCTTCTTCAAGCCCGGCGCCTTGTCGGTGGTGGCGGCCAGCAGCTTCAGGCTCTTGAGGAAGCTCTTCGCATCGCTCTTGAGGAAGGCCGGCGCATTGACGAGCACGAAGTCCTGCGTGTTGTGGTCCTCGGAGCCGTGCAGGCGCTCGCCTTGCACACCCACCACCTTGACGGCCATACCGCGCGGCGTGGAAACGTTGTCGTCGAGGATGTCGCCCGGAATGGTCGACAGGCGCATCACCACCGGATAGCGCTTCGGTATCGCTGCCAGCCCCTGCGCCAAGTGCGGCGGCAGGCCGACGAGCACCTCGAGTTCGCCCTGCAGGAGCGCATGGCTCTTGGCATGCACGCTGCGCAGCGCATGGCCGCCGTCCTCGAAGGTCTTTTCCTGGATCTTGCGCATGGTCTCGACCAGCCCGCGGGTCGTCTCGGCCTCGTCGGGTTCGGGCCTTTCGAAGACCGGTTCATAACGCACCGGAACAGCGGGGGGACGGCTGGACATCGCGTAGCTCCTTCGAAGCGATTCGCCGCATGGGCAATCGCCGCGCCCGCTGCGTTGCCGTGACGGCCGGGCCACGGGCCCGTTCCTTGCCCACAGGCAGTGTCGATCGATGGCGGCATTGCAAGCCGACGGACCGCCGAACGTCCGAAGTCCGGCATGAAAGCTCTCCCCGAGCCAGCCTTCACAGATGCAAGCGGATGTGTTCGGTCTCACGCCCGAGCGCCGACCCCTGAAGTACCTAGGAAAGATTGCCGCATGGCTGACCACCGAGACGATCCGTCGCCGCCGCGCGACCCCCAGCCTCAACCCGAGATCGAAACCTACCGCGGCCCGTCGGGCGGGTGGGGCTCGGTGTCTTCGGTGACCGACATCCTCTTGCGCGAACAGGTCACGGTCGAGGGCGGCCGTGTGCTGCTGCACCAGAACAAGCCCGACGGCTTCGCCTGCGTGAGTTGCGCCTGGGCCAAGCCGGCGCACCCCAAGCCCTTCGAGTTTTGCGAGAACGGTGCCAAGGCCACCGCCTGGGAACTGACGAGGAAGCGCGTCGACCCCGGTTTTTTCTCGCGGCACAGTCTGGCCGAACTGGAAACCTGGCCGGATCACGAGTTGGAAGCGGCGGGACGCCTGACTCACCCGATGCGCTGGGACGCCACGACCGACCGCTATGTCGAGGTGACGTGGCAATCGGCTTTCGAGGAGATCGGCCGCGAGCTGCGCAAGCTGGCGCCGGAGTCGGTGGTGTTCTACACGTCCGGGCGCGCCTCGCTGGAGGCCTCCTACATGTGGCAGTTGTTCGCGCGCCTTTACGGCAGCAACCACCTGCCCGACTCGTCGAACATGTGCCACGAAAGCAGTTCGGTGGCATTGCCCAAGAGCATCGGCTCGTCGGTCGGCACGATCTTCCTCGACGACTTCGAGCACACCGACTGCATCTTCTACCTCGGCCAGAACGTCGGCACCTCGAGCCCGCGCATGCTGCATCAACTGCAGAGCGTTGCCGAGCGCGGTGTGCCGATCGCCGTGTTCAACCCGCTCAAGGAGCGCGGGCTGGAGCGTTTCACCAACCCGCAATCGCCCACCGAGATGTTGAGCGGCAGCGAAACGCGCATCGCCTCGCACTACTACCAGCTGAAGAACGGCGGCGACATCGCCGCGCTCTTCGGTGTGGCCAAGGCGCTGATCGAGGCCGATGACGCGGCACAGGCGCAAGGCAGCGCACGCGTGCTCGACGCCGAATTCATTGACCAGCACACGCAGGGCTTCGAGGTCTTCGCCGAAGCGGCGCGCGGGCACGACTGGGCCGCGCTCGAACGCCACAGCGGTCTCTCGCGCACCGAGATGGAAGAAGCCGCGCGCCTGTATGCCAAGGCCGAGCGCGTGATGGCCGTCTACGGCATGGGCCTCACGCAGCACCGCGGCGGCGTGGACAACGTGGCGATGGTGTGCAACCTGATGCTGCTGCGCGGCAACATCGGCAAGCCCGGCGCGGGCATCTGCCCGGTGCGCGGCCACTCCAACGTGCAGGGCCAGCGCACGGTGGGCATCACCGAGAAGCCCGAGCTGGTGCCGCTCGACAAGCTGGCCGAACAGTATGGCTTCCAGCCGCCGCGCTGGAAGGGCCACGGCACCACCGAAGCCTGCGAGGGCGTGCTGAGCGGCAACGTGAAGGGCTTCCTCGGGCTGGGCGGCAACTTCATCCGCGCCGTGCCCGAGACCGCGGCGATGGAAGCGGCCTGGCAACGCCTGCCGCTCACCGTGCAGGTCGCCACCAAGCTCAACCGCAACCACGTGATCCACGGCGAGGTCGCGTACCTGCTGCCTTGCCTGGGGCGCATCGAAATCGACGAGCAGCCCGGCGGGCCGCAGGCCGTTTCGGTGGAAGACAGCCTCGCGCACATCCACGGCTCGCGCGGGCAGGCGGCGCCGGCCAGCCCGCATCTGCGCTCGGAGCCGCGCATCGTGGCCGAGATGGCCAAGGCCACGCTCGAGCCCAATGCACGGGTCGACTGGAACGGCTGGGCCGGCGACTACGCCAAGGTGCGCTTGGCGATCGGTGAGACCTACCCGAAGATCTTCCGCGACGGCATGCCCGAGCCCTACGAGCGCGCGATGTGGCGGCCCGGCGGCTTCGCCCGGCCCATTCCGGCACGCCTGCGCGAATGGGAAACGGAGAGCGGCAAGGCGCAGTTCATCGTGCCTTCAGGCCTGTTCGCCGGCATCGAGCCGAGCGAGGCTGACCGCGCCGAGGTGCTGCAGCTCATGACCCTGCGCTCGAACGACCAGTTCAACACCAGCATCTACGGTCTGCACGACCGCTTCCGCGGCGTGAAAGGCACGCGCCGCGTGGTGTTCATGAACCGCGGCGACATCGCCCGACTGGGCCTGGTCGACGGCGAGACGGTCAGCCTGGCGACTGCTGTGGACGACGGTGTCGAGCGCGAAGTGCACGGCATGCGCGTGACCGCGTACGACATTCCGCCCGGCTGCTGCGGGGCCTACTACCCCGAGTGCAACCCGCTCATCCCCTTGTGGCACCGCGCCGAGGATTCCAAGGTGCCGGGCTTCAAGGCCACGCCGGTGAGAGTGCGGCGCCAGAGCGCTGCGGAAGTGCCGGCATGAGGCTGCGTGCCGCTCCCGAGGCGACGATCGCAGTGCGCAGCGCGAAGGCGCGTCGATGAGCGCCGTATTGCCCGGATTGCAAGACGGCAGGTCGTCGGCGCTGGTCAGCTTGCCGCGGCTGCGCTCGCAGGGCGGCGGCGCGCTGGTGGCCGATGAGCGCACGGTGCCCGAGGAAACCGCCATCGCCTTCGTGTACGACGGCGCACCGCACGCTGTGATGATGGCCACGCCGGCCGATCTGGAAGACTTTGCGCTGGGCTTCAGTTTGTCGGAGGCGGTGATCGACGTGCCGGCGCAGATCGCCGCGCTGGAGATCCGCCCCACGCCGCTCGGCATCGAGCTGCGCATGCAGCTCGCCGCCCGCAGCGACAAGGCCTGCACCAAGCGCCACCGCCTCACCGGCCCCAGCGGTTGCGGCCTGTGCGGCGTGCAGACGCTGGACGAGGCGTCCAAGCCGGTGCGCTGGCTGCGCGACGAGGGCGCAGGCTGGCGCTGTTCGCCGGACGACATCGCGCAGGCGATGCAGTCCCTCGGCGATGCGCAGGCGCTCAACCGCGAGGCGCGCGCCCTGCATGCCGCTGGCTTCTGGTGCCCGGGCGCCGGGCTGGTGGCGCTGCGTGAAGACGTGGGCCGCCACAACGCGCTGGACAAGCTGGCCGGCGCCCTCGCGCAGCGGCGCACCGCCGGCGCCAGCGGCATGGTGCTGCTGACCAGCCGCATCTCGGTGGAACTGGTGCAAAAGACCGCCCGCCTGGGCGCGCCGATGATCGCGGCGGTTTCGGCGCCGACCGCGCTGGCGGTGCGCACGGCCGAGGCTTGCGGTATCACGCTGGTGGCGCTGGCGCGCGGCCGCGATTTCGAGGTCTACAGCCACGCGGACCGGATCGATGCCGACCCGGCGGGAATGGACCGGGAACGGCGTTTGCCCATGACAGGTTCAACCGAACCCCGAAGCGGTTCGGCCCCCCTTCAATATTGCTCAGGAGCATCGCAATGAAATTCAAAGCCACCGCCCTCGCCGCCACCATTTGCCTGGTCTTCGCACCCGCCCTCCATGCAGGAGAAGCCGGCATGAAGCACGGTTCAGACAAGAGCACAACGACGGCCGGCACCTCGACCGGCGCAGCGGGCACCACGCCCAACCGCAGCGGTTCGGGCACGCCCAGCGGCGACGACACGACCACCTCGCCGGCCTTGCGCGATGCCGCGACGACCAACCCCTTGAAGGACAAGTCCTCGACCGGAAACATGAAGGGCAATTCTTCCGGCGGCAGCATGAGCGGCTCGGGCACCGCGCCCAACCGCAGCGGCTCGAGCACGCCCAGCGGCGACGACACGACCACCTCGCCGGCCTTGCGCGATGCCGCGACGACCAACCCCTTGAAAGACAAGTCCTCGACCGGAAACATGAAGGGCAATTCTTCCGGCGGCAGCATGAGCGGCTCGGGCACCGTGCCCGACCGCAGCGGTTCGGGCACGCCCAGCGGCGACGACACCACCACCTCGCCGGCCTTGCGCGATGCGGCGACGACCAACCCCTTGAAGGACAAGTGAAGGGCAAGTCTTCAGGCGGTGGCACGAGCGGCCGGGCACCGCGCCCAACCGCAGCGGCTCGGGCGCGCCGAGTGGTGACGACACGACCTACCTCGCCGAACAGCGTTAAAGCTCTGTAGGGCCTCTGGACGGCGAAGCGCCCTGCGCCTCGCCGTCTTCTTTGGCGGGTACAGCATCTGCTCGCCGCGGGGGGCTCAACCGGAGGAGCCTCCGCATGAAAGCCATCGTCTACAACGGTCCACACGACGTGCAAGTCAAGGAGGTGCCCGATCCGAAGATCGGAGTACGCCACCGACGTCATCGTCAAGATCAGCAGCAGCAACATCTGCGGCTCCGACTTGCACATGTACGAGGGCCGCACCAGCCTCGAGCCGGGCCGCATCATCGGCCACGAGAACCTGGGCGAGGTGATGGAAGTAGGCAATGCCGTGCTGCGCGTGAAGGTCGACGACAAGGTCTGCATTCCCTTCAATTGCAGTTGCGGTTACTGCAAGAACTGCGAGCGCGGCTACACGAGCGCCTGCCTGTCCATGAACCCCGGCAAGGCCCCTTCGCGCAACGGCGCGGTGCGAGCCGGGTGACGGTGATCGACCGCCACCCCGACCGGCTGGCCCTTGCCGAGCGCATCGGCGCCATCGCGATCGACGACCGCAACGGCGACCATGTCGATCAGGTGCTCGATTTCACCGAAGGCGCAGGCGCCGACCGCGGCTGCGAGTACATGGGCTACCAGTGCCACGACTCGGCCGGCCGCGAGGTGCCCAACACCACGATGAACGACTTGGTGAAGTCGGTACGCGCCACCGGCGGCCTTGGCGTCGTGGGCGCGTTCGTGCCCGAGGACCCGGGCGGCGATGACGAGCTGGCGAAGAAGGGCGAGATCGCCTTCGACTTCGGCGCGTTCTGGAACAAGGGCCTCGCCATGGGCACCGGCCAGGCCAACGTGAAGGCCTACAACCGGCAGCTGTGTCGGCTCATCCAGCTCGACCGCGCGCAGCCCTCCTTCATCGTCTCGCACGAATGCTCGCTCGAGGAAGCCCCCGAAGCCTACGAACACTTCGACAAGCGCGACGTCGGCTGGACCAAGGTCGTGCTCAAGCCCGGCATGTCGGCCGGCAGCAAGTCGACTGGCAAGGCCGGAGCCGTCGCCAACACCGGCGCCAAGGGCAGCAAGGCCACGAAGTCCCACGCGCACGCGCACGGCACAAAGTGAAGGGCCGGGCATGCACCATCTCTCAACGGGCGTCGGCAAACCACTGCTGCTGATCCATGGCCTGGGCGGCAGCTGGCGCTCATGGACGCCGGTGCTGGCACCGCTTGCTGCGCGGCGCCAGGTGATCGCGATCGATCTTCCGGGCTTCGGCGAAACGCCACCACTGCCGGGCGAGGTGTCGATCGCTACCCTTGCCGATGCGACCTGCGATTTCCTCGCTGCCCGGCGTCTGATCGGCGTGGACGCGGTCGGCAGCTCGATGGGGGCCCGCCTCGTGCTCGAACTCGCGCGCCGCGGTGCGATCGGTGCTGCCGTTTCGCTCGACCCCGGCGGCTTCTGGCAGGGGTGGGAGCGGAGCTTCTTCCACCGCTCGATCGGCCTGTCGATCAAGCTGGTGCGGCTGCTGCAGCCGGTGATGCCGTGGATCACCGGCAATGCGTTCGGCCGCACGCTGCTGCTTTCGCAGCTCTCCGCGCGGCCGTGGGCGCTGCCAGCCAACCTGGCGATCACGGAGATGCGCGGTTACGCGCAGTCGCCCTCGTTCGATCCGCTGCTGCGCTCGCTGGTCTTCGGCCCCGAGCAACGCGGCGCCGCGGCAGGTGCTGCGCCCGGGCCGATCACCATCGGCTGGGGCCGACAGGACCGCGTGTGCCTGCCCCGCCAGGCCGAACGCGCGCTGCAACGCTTTCCCGGCGCGCGGCTGCACTGGTTCGAGCGCTGCGGCCATTTCCCTCACTGGGATCAGCCAGAGCAGGCGGTGCGGATGATCCTGGAGGCGACCGGCGAGACGGTGCGCGAGCCTGCCGCTGCGGCCTCCCGTTCCAGCACCACAACCCAGGCAGCGATGCCGCATGAAGGAGTCAGCGCATGGGTGATGAATTGAAGAAAGGCGATCCGGTCGAGTGGAAAACTCCGCAAGGCAAGACCACCGGCACGGTGACCAAGAAGGTGACCGGTACGGCCAAGGCCGGCGGCCACACCGCCAAAGCCTCGTCCGCAGAGCCGCAGTACGAAGTGAAGAGCGACAAGAGCGGCAAGACCGCAATCCACAAGCCCGATGCGTTGAAGAAGGGGATCTGAAGAGAACCACACCGGATCGCAGTTACGCCGCGAGTGCAACTCCGGCGGATGGGCGCCCCGGACGCGGCCCACCCATCCGCCTCGCAACGAGGCGCCGCCTCAGTGCATCGGCTGCGGCGATCTGCGCCGCTCGACGAAGTTGGGATGACCCGGGCCGTAGCCGGCGCCGTGGCTGCTTTCGGTTGTCGGCGAGCGCGCCACCCGCGGGTACAGCGTGAGCGCGTAGATGCCCGCAGCACCGACCAGCACGTAGATGATGCGCGTGAGCAGCGAGCCTTCACCGAACAGTGCGGTCACCAGGTTGAGATCGAACAGCCCGATCAGTCCCCAGTTCAGGGCACCGACGATCACCAGTGCGAGCGCGATCGAGCCGATCACCGATTGCGACTTGTGAGCCGTATCGTGGGTTGCGTTATTGGCCATGACAGTCCTTTTCAACAGTGAGAACAACGGAGTTTTCGAACGGGCAGATGCCATGCCCACGAACATCCGCCGCCTCACCGTCGCTGTCACTCAGGGGCCGTGGCGTCGCCCGCGCCGCGGCGACGATCAATCGCCGAGCCGGCCGCGATCCAGCAACAGCCGCCGGTCGCAGCGCGCCGCCAGCGACTCGTCGTGCGTCACCACCACATACGCAGTGCCGACCGCCGCAGCCAGCTCGCGCATCAGTGCGAACACGCCATCCGCGGTGCTGCGGTCGAGGTTGCCGGTGGGCTCGTCGGCCAGCACGCAGGCCGGCCGCGTGACCAGTGCGCGCGCCACCGCGACCCGCTGGCGCTCGCCGCCGGAAAGCTCCGACGGCCGGTGAGCGGCGCGCCCCGCCAAGCCCACCGAAGCCAGCATGCCCCGCGCCTGCGCCTGAGCCTGATCACGCGTCATGCGGCGGATCAGCAGCGGCATGGCCACGTTGTCCAGCGCGCTGAACTCGGGCAGCAGATGGTGAAACTGATAGATGAAACCGAGGTGCGCGTTGCGCCAGGCGCCCTGGGCCGCGGCGTTCATGCCGGCGCCCTGGCCGCTGAGCGCACGGCCCATCAACTCCACGCTGCCGGCGCTGGGTTCGTCGAGCCCGCCCAGCAGGTGCAGCAAGGTGCTCTTGCCCGAGCCCGAAGCGCCCACCACCGCCAGGGTTTCGCCGCGCGCCACGGCGATGTCGACGCCCTGCAGCACCGCCACGTCGAGGCCGCCCTCCCGAAACCGCTTGTGCAGTCCGCGGCCCCGCAACACCGCGTCCCCCGCCGCCTCACTCATAGCGCAAGGCCTGCGCAGGCTGCACGCGGCTCGCGCGCCAGCTCGGGTAGAGCGTGGCCACGAAGGCCAGCACCAGCGAGATCAATGCAATGGGCGCGATGTCGGCCATCTGCGGATCGCTCGGCATGCGGTTGATCAGGTAGATGCTGCCCGGCAGAAAGCTCGCCTGGAACAGCCGCTCGAGCGCCGGCACGATGACGTCGATGTTGAGCGCTACCAGCAGGCCCAGTGCCAGCCCGCCCAGCGTGCCCATCACGCCTGCCAACGCGCCCTGCACCATGAAGATGCCCATGATCGAGCGCGGGCTCGCACCCAGGGTGCGCAGGATGGCGATGTCGGCCTGCTTGTCGGTCACCGTCATCACCAGCGTGCTCACCAGGTTGAAGGCGGCCACCGCGACGATCAGCGTGAGGATGATGAACATCATGCGTTTTTCGAGCTGCACCGCATCGAACCAGTTGCGGTTGGTGCGGGTCCAGTCGCGCACCGCCACGTCGGGGCCCAGGCTCATCGCCAGTTCGCCGGCGACCGCGCGCGCGTCCTGCTGGTCGTCCAGGCGCAGCTGCACGCCGGTGGGGCCTTCCACGCGAAAGAGCTTGGCCGCGTCATCGACGTGCATCAGCGCCAAGCCGCTGTCGTACTCGTAGTGGCCGGACTCGAACACGCCCGCCACCGTCATCTGCTTCAGGCGCGGCACCACCCCGGCCGGCGTGACCTGCCCGTTGGGCGTGACGATCGTGACCGCATCGCCCACCCGCACGCCGAGGCTGCGCGCCAGCTCGCCGCCGAGCACGATGCCCCAGGCGCCGGGGCGCAGTTCGGCCAGCACGGTTTCGGCCAGCTCGGCGGCCAGCGGCGTGACCTTGGGCTCCTCGGCGGGATCGATGCCGCGCACCACCACGCCGCGCATGTCCTCCCCGCGCGCCACCAGGGCCTGCGCGGCAATGAAGGGCGCAGCGCCTCGCACTTCGGGGTGCTGCATCGCCTGTGCGGCAAGCGCGCGCCAGTCGGCCAGCGCCGCACCGCCCGCGCCGAACACTTCGACATGCGCGACCACGCTGAGCATGCGGTCGCGCACCTCCTTCTGGAAGCCGTTCATCACGCTCAGCACGATGATGAGCGCGGCCACGCCGAGCGCGATGCCGAGCATCGAGACGCCGGAGATGAAGGAGATGAAGGCGTTGCGCCGGCCGCTGCGGCCGGCGCGCGTGTAGCGCCAGCCGATGAGGAGTTCGTAGGGCCACTGCATGTGCGCGGGATGCTACCCGAGGGCACCCTGCGCTCGCCGCGCGATGGGCAAGGCGGCGAACGGCTGCGCCGGCACCCTCGAAGACGCGTCGCTGGCTGTTGTCTCCCAAATTCAAAGTAGGTGCCGGCCTGCCATTCCCGCGCCGGCGTCTTCTTCCTCGACCGCAGTCGATGCAAGAAGCTCAGCCGCCGAGCGTAAGGAACCGCAAGCGCCTCGACGCCAGTTTTCTCAATGCGTCGCGGCTACCACTTGCGGTGGTAGTTCGCAGTCATGAACTGCGTCCACTCGCCGCTGTCGCCGAGCACGTGGGAGGTGAGCAGGCGGTGGTCGGGGCTCTTGATCTCGATCACGTCGCGATAGGTCGCCAGCGTGCCATCGCCCGAGAAGCTCGGGCCCTGCGACTCGAGCGTCAGCACCTTGCCGGCCGCGTCGAGCGATCCGTTCGTGTAGATCCACAGGTGGCTCATCATCGAGCCGACCCACGTGCCCGTGTAGCGAGCGGCCTGCGGGTCGTAGCCCAGCGTCAGGAGCATGGTGCCCGTCTCGCCGCCGGGCATTTCGGCACGGCCCTCGCAGAGCAGCCAGTAGCCGCCGAGCGCGCGCACGCTCTCGGTGCCCTTGAACTTCTGCGGCGCCGCGCCGGGCTCGCAGACGGCTTCGGATTCGGAAGTCCATTCGCCGACGAGTTGATCCAGCCAGCGATGCTGCTCGTGCGGTTCGGTGTTCATCATCGTCATCTCCTGGATTCGTTGCTTGGCGTGGCTCAAGGGGCCACGACGATCATCCACGACACGCCGAAGCGGTCGGCGACCATGCCGAAGCTCGGCGAGAAGAAGGTCGGCCCGAGCGGCATCTGGATCTGCCCGCCGTCGCCAAGGGCGGTAAACAGCCGGTCGGCCTCAGCCGCATCGGTCGCCGACAGCGACAGCGAAATACCCTGGAAACTCGGCTCGCCCGAGCACATGCCGTCGGAGGCCATCACTTCGCTGTCGCCGATCCGAAAGGAGGCATGCATCACCTTGTCGGCGCCCGCGCTGCCGGCCGGACACATGGCCGGCTCTGGGCTGTCCTTGTAGCGCATGAAGTCACCCGGCTCGGCGCCGAGCGCGCGACGGTAGAACTCGATCGCTTCTTCGCAGCGGCCTTCGAAGAACAGATAGGGTTGGATGCGCATTTCAGTTTCCTTTCAGGGGAGGTGTGGTCGAAAACACGGGGAATCGTTCGACGAGCGGCGCGAGTTCAAGGCGTCGCGGCGACCCCCCACGAGACTGCGAAGCGGTCGTTCGCCCTGCCGGAACGGTTGAATGGGCGTGTGTGGACAGCGTACACTTTGTTTGTGTATGGTGTCCACAATACCCGATCAGAAATCATGGACACTGTCCACATCCTGTTTCAGGGTTCACACAGAGCAGTCATGAAGAGCACGGCATCCGGCGCTCCACCGCAACGCAGCACCTACCGCCACGGCGACCTGCGGCGTGCGCTGATCGAGGCGGGGATCGAGCTGGCGCGCGCCGACGGGCCCGACGCGGTGGTGCTGCGCGAGGCCACTCGCCGCGCCGGCGTGGTGCCCAATGCGGCCTACCGGCATTTCGCGAGCCGCAACGATCTGTTGCAGGCCGTGCGAGCGGCCGGCCTGGCAGCACTGGCCGTTGCCATGGAAGAGGAGCTGGCGCGGCTGGGTCGCGGCCGGCGCGGCAAGGAATTCGCCCGTGCGAGCCTGCGCGCGGTGGGCGCAGGCTACCTGCGCTTCGCGCAGGCGGAGCCAGGCTTGTTCCGCACCGCGTTCTCGGTATCCGAAGAGGTCATCGGCACGCCCGATCCTGCCAAGGCCGGCGAGAGCGGGCTGAACCCGTTTGAACTGCTGGGTGCTGCGCTCGACCGGATGGTGCAAGCCGGCGTGCTGCCCGCCGAGCGCCGGCCGGGCGCGGAATTCCTAGCCTGGTCCGCAGTGCACGGGCTGTCTCTGTTGGTGATCGACGGTCCGCTGCACGCCCTGAACCCGGCGCAGGTGCAGCCGCTCGGGCAGCGGCTGCTGGAAATGGTCGAAAAGGGCTTGTAGGCGGGGCCTGTCAAGGCCGAGGGCAGCTCGCGTCGCGTTAACCGGCTCGCTCAGCGTCAACCGCCTCTAGCGCACCCGCACCGCTGCCTGTACCGACGGCGGCTCCAGCAGCAGATCGAGCCCGTACAGCCGGGCCAGCCCCGCCAGCTTGGGTGGCAGCGCGTGCAACTCGAAGCGTTTGCCCCACGTCTGCGCGAGGCGCCGGCACTCGAGCAACACGGCGAGCGCCGAGGAGTCGAACTGCTGCAGCTGCGAGCCGTCGATCACGAGCAAGGGCTCGGTCTCGCGTTCGAGCGCAAGCGTCAGAAGGCGCAGCGTGTCGCGCGCCTCGCGCATGCCGAGGGTCTCGGGCAGCAGCAGCATGGCGGTGGCCGCCTCAGCTCTTGGACGCGGCCGACTTGTTGCGCTCGGCCATCTTGGCGATCAGGCCGTCGATGCCCCCGGCGGAGATTTCCTGCGCGAAGCTGTTGCGGTAGTTCTCGACCAGCCAGATACCGAGAACATTGACGTCGTAGATCTTCCAACTCTGCGCCTGCTTCTCGAGCCGGTAATCGAGTTGGATCGGCTGGCCACTGCCCTTGACTTCCGTGCGCACGATGACCTCGGTGTCCTCGGGCCGGCTGCGCATCGGTCGCACCTCGACGACCTGGTCCTTCACTTCCCTCAGCGCACCGGAGTAGGTGCGCACCAGCAGCGTCTTGAACTCGGCCATCAGCTTTTGCTGCTGCTCCGGCGTGGCTTGCCGCCAATAGCGCCCCACCGCCGCCGCAGTCATGCGCTCGAAGTTCACATGCGGCATCACCTTGGCGTCAACGAGCGCCATGATCTTGTTCAAGTCACCACCCTTCAGGCTTTTGTCGGCCTTCACCGTGTCGATGACTTCGCCTGAAACCTGCTTGACCAGCGCGTCGGGCGTCTGGGTTTGAGCCCGGGCCGGTGCATGCACCAGCACGAACGCGCTGACGCCCAGGGCGACGATGCGGGCGAGAAATTGACGTTTCAACATGGAATCCTTTCGGTTCGGGAAGGGCTCCCGATGATTGGTTTCGAGCCCGATTGCAGCGCGAGGTTCAGCAGCCTTTCGCGGCATCTCAATTCAACGCGCGATGAACGCGGCTCAATGCGCCCCGGCGCACTCAATACCGCTTCAGCGCACCGGTGCTTCGCTGGCGGCCCCGGAGGGGAGCGGGGCGGCGCCCGGTGCCGGCAACGGGAGATCGGGGCGCTCGTCGTAGTCGTCCTCCGGTGGATCGCCGTCGTAGACCAGACTGCGGCGGCGCTGCAGGAACGCATCGCGCACGAAGGTGTACTTGTCGAGCGCGATGTCGTCGAGCAGATTGGTCGCCCGGAGCAGGCCGGCGCGCGTGTTGATGACGCGCACCACTGTCAGCGTCGCGCTGGCCGCCAGGCGGCTGGCGAGCTGGTCGGGAGAGGCCTTGATGTCGATGGGCAGGCCGATCGAGTCGCGCACCGTCGAGGGGCCGAGGATCGGCCACACGATGTAGGCAC
>NZ_JACDCU010000061.1 GCF_013817365.1 Methylibium sp.
GTTGCACGGACAGCCTCCTTGCGGCGGTGCTGCG
Organism: Methylibium sp.; assembly: GCF_013817365.1. Classification (GTDB taxonomy): domain Bacteria; phylum Pseudomonadota; class Gammaproteobacteria; order Burkholderiales; family Burkholderiaceae_C; genus Methylibium. The sequence goes on from NZ_JACDCU010000061.1 coordinate 35, forward strand.
GTCGTGAAACTCCAAGAGGCATTCGCCGCCAGCGCATTGCCCGCGAGGTCTTTGATCCGCGGATCGCTCGCTCCTCCCCTGACGGTGGCGGTAAAGGTCGATGACACGGCCAGCGCGGCGCTCGGTGTCAGCGTCGCTGTGCGGTTCGTCGCGTTGTACGACACGGTCGATGCCACCAGCGCATTGGCCGCATTGCGCAGCTCGAAGGTGCTCGTGGTGAGGGTGCTTGCGTTCAGCGCCTCGCTGAACGTCACCGTGACAGCCGTCGCGCTGACGCCGGTTGCGCCGTTCGCAGGCGAGACCGCCGTCACCGCTGGCGGCGTGCTGTCGGAGCCCGCCGTCGTGAACGACCATGTCTTGTTCACAGCGAGGGCGTTGCCCGCCAGATCCTCGATGCGCGGCGCGGCCGCGCCGCCCTTGATGGTTGCGGTGTAGGTCGCCGACGAAGCGAGCGCGCCGCTGGGCGCGAGGGTGGCCACGCGCGTGCTCGTGTTGTAGCTCACCGTGGCTGCTACCAAGGTGCCGGCCGCATTTCGCAACTCGAAGGTACTGGCGACGACCGTTGCCGGATCGAGAGCTTCGCTGAAGGTGGCTGTGGCCACCGTCGTCGTCCCCACGCCCGCGACGCCGTCGGCCGGTGAGTTGGCGGTGACCGTGGGCGGCACCGTGTCGGTCGGAGCGGTGGAGGCAAAGACGATGTCGACCCAGTAGTTGGTCGAGCGGAAGCTCAAACCGGGGAAAGCGCTGTTCGCGCCATAAACATAGACGCCGTTTCCGCCGCTTGTGCCATTCCTCAACGCATGCAGCGGCGCGTTGTCGAATGCCGCAGCGGCGAAGTAATCGTTGTCCGCGGCATAGTGGCCGTTGGGTGCGAAGTAGGAAGCCACATAGACGGTGTTGGCCGAAACCGCCACCGGGTTGGCGAAGTTGACCTGCTGCCAGCCCAGCGCGCTCTCGTTGGTGAACGTGGCAGTGGCGAGCGGTACTCCCGCGGCGGTCCAGAGCGTTCCAACATGCGCGCCGGTATTGCCGATGCCCTTGTAGAAGCGGATGCCCGTGATGAACCCGCTTTGCTCGGTCGTGAACTTGACGCCGAGGTTGACAGGCGCCGCCTCCGGAGTGCTCGCTATCGCGGGAACGGTGGCGGCTGACCAGATCGTGAAGGCACCGCCCGCTAAAGGCGCCGGGCCTTCGTCGCTGCCGATCTCGCGCAGGTAGGCGGTCAACTTCGCCAGATCGGCGTCGGAGACGCTGACGCCGCTGTGGGCCCGCACGGCGGCGCCAAGCGTGGGCGCGGAGCCGTCGTGCAGATAGGGCGCGGTAGCCCACACGTCGCGCAAGCTCGGCACGTCAATGCCTGCGAGCGGCGCTCCCGACCGTTGACCGCTGCTCGGTTTGACCGTGCCGATGTTCGACAGCGTGTTCGAGCCGCTTTTCGTGAACGGCGTACCAGCATGGCACGACGCGCAGTTCATGCTGGCAAACACGCTCTTGCCCTGGCTCGCCGTGGTCGACAGGGCTGCGGCACTCGGACGGTGCGGGCTCGGATCGAAGGCATTGAGCGAGGCCACGTAGGCCGCCAGAGCATCCAGATCGACGGAAAGGCCTGCCTTGGGGTCGCCCAGGGCAAGTCTTCGCGAGCCTGTGTTGAAGGCGGCGTCGGTCATGAGACCGGTGCCGCCGGCGAGCAGGCGGATCTGGCCTTCGAAGTCCTGCACCTCGTCGAAGTTGTTGCTCCAGTGCAGGAAGCCCTGCCCGCCCGCCCTGCCGCGCAGAGCGATCGTGTTGCGCAATCCTTCGCCCATGCCGGTGAGATCCCACACGCGGCCGTCGCTGCGACCGTCGCTGTGGCAGGAGGCACAACTCATGTAACCGTCGCGAGCCAGGCGCGCATCCCGGGCGTCATAGAACAGGCGCTTGCCCTGCAGTACCGTGGCCGTCAACTTTTCCGTGGCAACGGCTGGCGGCGCGGCCGAGGCCGGCACATTGAGTTCCCCGTAGTTCACGAGGCGCGTCAGATCGAATACGCCCAGCGTGCGATCCATGAAGTTGTTGACGTAGAGCCTGAGACCGTCCGCAGAAATGGCCAATCCGTCGGGCGCGCGTCCGGTACTGAACCGGAAGATCTCGGCCTTGCGCACCGGGTCGATCACGGCGACGTGCCGGCTGGTCTGCAGTGCGACGAAAAGATAAGCACCGGTGGGGTGGAACACCGCGGCGCTGCCGAGGCTGGAATTGTCGTGATCGACGCGTGCGGCATAGTCTTCCGCGAAGCTGCCGAGGTCGATGCGCGACGTGATGGCGCGCACCGTGTTCTGGAAATCGAGGTTCAGCGCGTTGCGCAGGCTTCCGCGCTTGATGTTGTCTTGCTTGGAGGGCACCCAGGCACTGGCCCCATCGGGTGAAACGACCGCGGCGGCGAGATAGTTCGGCACGCCAGAGCCCTCGAGCGTCGAATCCGGCTTGTCGCTATGCTGCAGCACGACGGTGCGTTCCACCTCCATCGCCGACGTGACGATCACGACCTCGCCCCCGCGCGGCGTGCCGCCCACGCTGGTGGCGACATTGGCCGTCCCTTCGCCGGGCAGTGGCGGCGTGATGAAGCGCGAAACCAGCACTTTGTCGCTGGCGGCAGTGATCGAAACATGACGCGGATTCGCCCCGACGCTCAGCGTGGAGAGCACGGCTCCCGTGCTCGGGTTGAGCTTGAGCAACTGGCCGCTTGCTTCGAGGCTGACATAGGCGGCAGTGCCGTTGGGCGCAAACGCTATCCCATAAGGCATCGAAGACCGTGGCACGGAGACCGTCTGCACCACCGCCAGCGAGCTCGGGCTGATGATGCTGATGCTCGAAGCGCCCTTGTTGGCGACCCAGATCCGTCCGTCGGGCGCGACGGCCACCGACCGCGGCGCTGCACCGACGGTGGTTTCGCCGAGCTTGCCGAGCGTTACCGCGTCGAAGACGCTGACGCTGTCGTTGTCCTGGTTGACCAGCCATACGCGTGCATTCCCGGCTGCGCGCTTCTCGAGCACGACGTTCGAGGAATTGGCTGGGCGCGAAGACCCGGAGGGAGGGCTGTAGATCGCTTGCGTGAAGCTCAGCGACCTGACGGTGCCGGCGCTGGTCGTGGCGGTCACCGTGACGGTGTACAGGCCTGGCGCGCCGAAGGTGTGGCTGGCGGTCGAGGAAGTGGAAGGCGGGGTGTCCGGAGAGCCGTCCCCGAAGCTCCAGCTGTATTGCACGCCCGCGCCGCCGTTCGAGCTGGCGTTGAAGGTCGCCGCACTGCCCGCGACCACCGGCGCTGCCGGCACAGGATCGATCACGAAAGACGCAGCCGTTATGGTCCAGGTGAATGCGCCATTGGCCACGCCGCCGCGTCCATCGCTGGCCTGCACCGACACGGCATAGCTGCCCGCCGTGGTGGGCGTTCCGGAAATGACCCCGGAGCTGGCGTTGAGCGCCAAGCCGGCGGGCAGCCCGCCGGCTGAATAGCTCAATGGGTCGCCGTCGGGATCGCTCGCGCTCAGGCTCAGCGAAGCGGCTTGTCCCGCGACATTGCTCCGGTTGGTCACCGTGGTCAGAGTCGGCGGCCGGTTGGGTGGCGGCGCCGTATCGAAAACGATCGTCTTCTCGGAAGTGTGGTTGCCGAAGTCGGCGAAATTGCCTTCGGCGACGACGGTCCAGTTGACTCCGTCGGGGCTCGTGTGGAACCGCCAGGCGGCGATGATGCCGTTGAGACTGCCGTCGCCCCGCGGTCGGTACTTGAAGCCGGTCACGGTACGGGCTGCACCCAAATTGACGGTAAAGGCGTGCGGGTGCGGCGGACTGCCGCCCGTGAATTGCGTGTGCCAGTCCGTGGTCAGCTGTCCGTCGATGGCGTTGACGGCCGCCCCGGTGTCGGCCAGTGTCGCGCCGGAGGTTTCGGCGCTGTCGGCCGAGGCCGTCCAGCCCGAGCGATTCATCACTGCACCGGCACCGTCGAGCAGGTTGAACTCCGTGATCTCCGCCCACGGTCTGCCATTGACTTCCGACAACGCTTCCAGCCGCACGTACTGAATGCCCGAGCCCGGCTCGACGATGGTCCAAAGCAACTCGGTGCTCGTCGCCGCCACGGCGTTGGTCGCAGACAACTTCGTATTGAAGCGTCCAGCCTGGGTCGGTGTGCCACTGACGATGCCGGTGCCCGCATCGATGGCCAGACCGTTCGGCAAGTTGGTCGCACTGAAGCTGGTTGCCCCCGCGGCACTGACGGCAATCGACACCGGCGCATTCGAGTTGCCGAGCTGGTCGCCGGGATTGGTGACCCGGGGTGCACCGGCGCCGGTGATCTGCACCATCTTCGCCACCGAAGGCACACCGGCCGGATTCATCGCGAACAGCATGTAGTAGCCGGGCACGACGATGCCTGGATTGCCCGGGATGCTCAGTCGATAACCGTTGGCACCGGTCTCGGTGAAGCTCAGGGGGATGCGCCGCTGATCGTTGTTGACCGCGTGGGTGTTGGACGAGAGCCGGATCAGCGAGAACGCATTGATCGCCGAGTCGGTGGTGACGTTGATCTCGGTGCCGTGCGTCGCCGCGGCCGGCGCAGAGGCGATGACGGGGCGCGTCGCCAAGGAGCCGTCTTCGTTGAGCAGGTAGTGCGGGGTCAGGATCTGCAGGTCCGGGTGATTCGTCGTGCAACCGCCGCAAAGGCCACCGCCTGCCGACATCACCCGGGCGTCGGGCAGCAGCAGCGCGACGCTGTGGTAATTGCGGCCCACCGCAATCGGCGGTAGCTGGGTGAAGGTTTCGGTGACCGGGTCGAACAGTTCTGGACGCAAGACGGAGTTGTTGTCGCTGAAGCCCGCGCCGAAGGTCTGGCCGCCGACGATCACCACTTGACCGTTCGGCAACACCACGCTGTTGTGGAAAGTGCGCGCAAAGGCCATTGGCGCAATCTTGCGCACTTGCACGCCAGCGTTGATGTCGATCACATAGGCGTTCGCGTTGGCCGGCACCCCCTCGTAGCCCCGCATGCCCCCGGTCTTGAGCAGCTTGCCCACGTCGTACATCACCACGTTGCCGTTGACGCTGAATTCGTCATCGCCCCGCGGTCCCGCCGGCGCGACGCTGCCGACACCCTGCGTACCGATCCAGTGCATCTGCATGCCGGGCCCGGCATGGAACACCTTGCCATTGCCGGCCGTGACGAGCCAGAAGTGGCTGTCGCCGCCGAAATTGCGGGTTGTGTCGACCGACAGCATCGTGTCAATGGGCACGCCCGTCAGCCGCCGCCACCCTGCCGCCTCGGTCCAGACCTCGCCATGCTTGTTGCCGACGCCTCCCGACCACGATCCGCCCAAGGTGAACACCGAACCGTCTTCCAGCACGCAGTTGGCGTTGTAGCCGCGCGTGATGTTCATGTTGCCAACCGAAGACCAGCTGTTGGTGATGGCGTCGTACACGCTGGTCTTGGCCGAACTGATGCCGCCGTTGACCAGCAAACGTCCATCTGGAAGGTTGCTGGTTCCGGGGCAGAACATGTTGTGGCCGGTACTCGTGACCAAGCGCTCCGCGGCCGTGTTCGTCGTCGGATCGAACACGGTCGTGTACGTCTGGCTGCCGCTGCTAAAGCTGATGCGCGTCTCGGCCGACCACAACACCACCTTGCCATTGGGCAGGTTGGCGGCCGCCGCGGGAACCAGGGACAAGGGGATCAGTGCCGACCACTGGCTCGCTGCCGGCGCCGCAGCGGCAGCGCGAGCGCGACCATCTGCTGCTGCGGTTCGGGGTGTGTCTCCCCCGCCGCAGGCGCTGACGCTCAGCAAAGCGCAAAGAAGTACAGAACGCCAATTCGGCTGCGATGTGCGCAGCAGGCGCGACGCAACGTTCCCCGCCTGCACCGGATCAGCCAACCCACCCGAATCGCGCGCGGGTCGCCGTGCCATGTCGCAACCCCTATCTGCCTTGACCGCTCGAAATATATGTGCCCGACTGTGAGGTTCATACCCCCCGTTCTTGTGGCGATGGTTCGGTGTCAGGCATCGAACTGAGGGGGTCGAAAACGAGCATTCATCGACACCGCTCGGCACAACTGCATCGAGCTGGACGTCACCGCCAACTCGCCGGCGGTGCAAACGGCACAGATCGCCGAGCGCTTTGAGCGGCTCGTAAAGACCAGCCGGCCTTGCGGAGTGGTCGTGTTCGACAGCAGCGCCCTGGCGCTTGCCTGCAACGTGGTTGCCACCAACCACGGGATACCGATCGCCAGCGTCGGCGCCGGTGTTCGCTGCTCGAGCGTACCCGCACCGACGATCTGACGCGCACGCTGACGGATCGGCGCCATGGGAAGTGGCGTGAACCCCTGATCAAGGGCGCCCTGATCCCGGGAAAGGCGGCCCGCCCCGCGCTGTGATCCGGAGAACGGCTGACACAATTTCCCGAAGGCGGCTGTTCGTCGTGACCCCGGAGGAACCATGAGATTCACTTTCACATCGATATCGCTGCTGGCGGGGTTAGCGGCTTGTGGTTCGGCACAGGCGGGTCTGGAGGGGCAGTCGTTTTCAGCGTCCAGCCGAGTTGGAGCAGTGCCCCTTTCAACGGTCTCGTGTTCGACCTGACCTCACCCGGCCCGATGCGAATCACAGGTGCGTTGGTTGACGCGCAGACCAGCATGATGGGATTCGATTCGAGCAGGGTCGTCTTCGACGACGGCCGGATCGCGATCGACTGGAACGGCCTGAGCTACGTTGACGGCACCCGCGTTGTCGTCAACTTCACTACAGCCGTTCCGGAGCCCGGGACCTACGCGATGATGCTTGCGGGGCTGGGGATGGTCGGGGCTCTGGCGGCCCGGCGGCAAAGGAGCGGCCGCGTCTGATCGGGTCGTGCGTTTGCAAGCCGGTCTGCCCCGGCCTCCGTTCGGGGTTGTAAAGCTTGCGGTTTTTTTTGCGGGTGGGTCCGAGCGTCTCCGGCGTCCTCAGCGCTTGCGGGGCGGCGGTTTCGCCGGAGGCGCCGCGGATCGCAGGCGCTCCACCGCTTTTTGGCAAACCGCCTTCTCTTCTTCTCCCAGATCGACGAGCGCGAGCAGGCCGGCCAACGGAGTCACCACCGTCGCCAGGGCCACGCCGGCCAGGGCTCGCAGGCCGAGCGCCTTGGTTTCCAGCCCCACCTTGGGATCGGCGAAGCTGCCCTCAACACGCACTGGAGCCCGCAGCGCCAGCGGGGAAAAGTCCTTGGGGTTGGCGGTAAGGCGCAGGTCGAGCTGCTCCTTGCCCAGCGCGACCGTGCCACCCACCAGCACGGTGGTGTCGGGCGTATCGATGACACCGACCTCGATGGACATGAGGCCGTCCTTCACCACGGTTCTCGCCACGGCGCACTGCACCGGCAGCAATTCGTCACCACTGATCACCAGCCCCAGGCCTTCGGCGATGTCGATGCCGGTGACCTCCAGCAACAGGTGCGACATGCTGCCTTCGCGCACCCACCACTGCGTGGAGCCGTCGAGAGAGCCGAGCATCTGGGCCGTCGAGCGGCCGCGCCCCTGCAGCTTCGCCTGGCCGCTCAGCGCGCCGCCCACATAGCCCACCCTCGCCGGCTGATCGGCCTTGGTGTCGCGCCCCTGGCCCGCCTTGACGAAGCGTTCGAGCCGGATGCCCGACCATCGAAGGTCGGCGTTCCAGATCGGCGCCTTCTGGCTCTTCGCGTCGAGTGAGAGCGCGCCGCGCAGTTCGCCGCCCGAGTTGCGTGCCAGCAGGTTGTCGATGGCCAGCCGGCTGTCTTTCAGGCGCAGCCGCCCGTTGAGCGGCGCGAACGGCTCGAGCTGCGGCGTGCCGAGATCCACCTGCTTGAACTCCAGCTTCAGGTCGGCCTGCATCTGCGCCAGCGAAGGCACGTCGAACTCTCTTTCCGGCAGCACGCGGCCACGCTTGGCCAGATCCGCTTTCGCTTTCGCTTTCGCTTTCGCTTTCGCTTTCGCTTTCGCTTTCGCTTTCGCTTTCGCTTTCGCTTTCGCTTTCGCTTTCGCTTTCGCTTTCGCCTGCGACTTCGCCGCCTGCTCGTCCTCGTCAGGTTGCGCGCCGAAGGCCGGCGCCAGATCGGGCAGCGCCAGCCGCGCACCGCCGAGCGTGCCGCTGAGGCTCGGCACGGGCGCGCTGCGGTCGAAGACGAGGTCGGCTTGCAGCCGGCTCGAGCCGACCGCGAGGCGGCTGACACCGATCCGCCACACCTCGAGTTCCTTGCGCACTCGTCCGTTCGTCTCGAAGGCGGCCGTGGTGGGCAGGGTCATGCCGAGCGAGTCGCCCACCGCCGACAGCGAAGGTCCCGCCAAACGGAACTGCGCGTCCAGCGCCGTGAGCGCCAGCACGTCGCGCGCGGTGCCGTCGAGGTGAAATTCGGTTTCTCCCACCTGCAAGTCGAGCACCACCGGCACCGGCTCGGCGTCGGCCCCGCTGGCGGCGAGCGGCAGCAGGCCGCTGGTCTGCAGCCGCGCCTCGAGCTTCGATTTGCGGTAGCTCCCCACGGCAGTGGCCTCTAGGCCACGCGCCGGCGCGCTGGTGGTGTCGGCGTTGCGGGGGTCGCTGCCTGCGGGCTGGGGGGGCGATGCGCCGGGCGAGGCAGAAGCGGCCGGCGAGGCGGCACCGGCGCTGCCTTCGTGCGTGCGGAGCTGGGCCTGCACGACGACCTGCGTCACGGCGTCTTCGACGGCAATCTGCGCGCGCTGAACGACGAGCCGGTCGAACCGGGGCAACTCGGCTTCCTCTTTCTCGGGCTCCTTCGGCTCGGTGCCGAACTGCCAGTTGGCGCGGCCCTCGGCATCGCGCACCAGCGTCATGTCGAGCTCGTCCACCTCGAGCGAGCGCACCCGCAGCACCGAGTCGGGCTGAGGGCGCCACAGGGCGAGGACCGTCGAGTAGGGCACGGTCAATGCGAAGTTGCTCGCGCTCAGGAAATCGCGTGGCTGGCCGGCGGCATTCTCCAAATGAGGGCCGCCGGGCGGCGGGCCGATGACCAATGAGTCGCTGCGTGCACGTATCGAGCCGAACAAACGGACGCCGAAGTCCTGGCCGATGCTCACCTCGCGCGACAGGCCCCGCTCGAGCCCTCGTTCGAGCGGCCCGCGAAGGAAAGGCCAAGCCAGCCACTCGCACAGTGCAACGGCCAGAACGATGAACGCGAGCGGGCCCCACAACCAGACCCATCGCCGCAGTGTGCTCCCCGACTTCTTCGACATTCTGGAATCCTCGAGTGATGTTGACCGGTGAGCCGTCTTCCACGCAGGAGGGCGATCCGCATGCCCGGAGGAGCCTGCAACGTATGCATGGACTCGATCTTTCCATGTTGGACAGCCGGGTGAGGCCGGTCCGTGCGCTGGAAGACCGAACCGACGGCGCTGCCTTGACGAAGCTCGGCATGCCTCGGGTACTCTCGCATCCGTCGTGCGTGCCAATACGGCGACGCGGGCCGCAGCTGGACGTTGGGGCACCAGTAGTCCCGACCACTCCAGCCGGGCGAGCTTCGAAAGGCGATCAATCACACATGTCGACGGGTTTTTCACGGCCGCGCGCGCTGCACCTTGCGACGCACCCCGAACTGGTCGCGTGCCCCGACTGCGATGCGCTGCACACGCGCCGCGAGCTGGGCGCCGGCGAAGTGGCGCGTTGCCGTCGCTGCGCGGCGGTGCTCGAGCGCGGCGACCGGCTCTCCATCGACGGGCAGTTCGCGCTCGCCCTGGCGGCGCTGATTGTCTTTGCCATCGCCAACCTGACGCCCATCGTCACGCTCGACCTGCGCGGCGTCGAGCTGCGGGTCACCTTGTACGAAGCCATGCTGGGCACCTGGCAATCCGGCCAGCACGCCGTGGCCGTGCTGGCGGCGGCGACGGCGTTTGCCTTTCCCCTGGCCGTCATCCTGCTGCAGCTGTGGATCGTCGCGCCGCTGGCCGGGGGGCGGCGCGTGCCGGGCGGGGCCGTCGCGCTGCGCGCGCTGCACTGGCTGCTGCGCTGGAGCATGGTCGAAGTCTTCATGTTCGGCACACTGATCGCGGTGGTGCGCAGCGCCGGGCTGGCCAGCGTGGTGCCAGGCGTCGGCGTTTTCTCGTTCGCGTTGCTGACGCTGCTGCTCGCCGCCAACCAGGCGACGGGTCTGCACTCGTTGTGGCGGCGTGTCGCGAAGGGCGTTGCATGAGTCCCTTGTCGAGCCGCCTTGACACCGCCCGGGCCCGTGGGCTGGGCGCCTGCGAATGCTGCGGTCTTGTCAGCCAGGCCGCGCCCCGCGCGAACGCTGCGCCGGCCTGCCCGCGCTGCGGCTGCGCGCTGCACGTGCGCAAGCCGCGCAGCTTGCAGCGCACGACGGCCTTCCTGATGGCCGCCGTGGTGCTCTACATTCCCGCGAACCTGCTGCCGGTGATGACCACCGAGAGCGTGTTCGGCCCCTATCAGCACACGCTGCTCGGCGGCATCGCCGAGTTGTGGTTGTCGGGGTCGACGGGCCTGGCCTTGATCGTGTTCATCGCCAGCATCGTGGTGCCGGTGCTCAAGATCGCGGCGCTGGCGATGCTGGTGTGGACCGCCCGCCGCGCCTCGCGCTGGCGCCAGCAGGCGCGCGCAAAGGTCTACCGCGTGATCGAGAGCGTGGGCCACTGGTCGATGCTCGACGTGTTCGTGGTGGTGCTGCTGGTGGGCATGGTGCGCTTCGGCGCTTTTGCCAGCGTGCGCCCCGAGGCCGGGCTGCTGGCCTTCGGCGCCGTGGTGGTGCTCACCATGCTGGCCTCGGCCAGTTTCGACCCGCGGCTGATCTGGCCTGCGCAAACCGACGTGAGGAACGATGGCTGAGCCGCCCCGCCTGGACGACACCGTGCCGCCGCCCGACACCGAGCCGGCCGTGCCGTACCCCGAGCCGCTGCTGGCGCGCGGCAGCCCGCTGCGGCTGTCGCTGGTCTGGCTGGTACCGCTCGGCGCGCTCGTCGTGGGCATCTACCTCGTGCTGAGTTCGCTGCTAAGCGCCGGGCCCGACATCGTCATCGAGCTCGGCAGCGCCGAAGGTCTGGAAGCCGGGCGCAGCGAGCTGCGCTACAAGGAAGTGGTGGTCGGCCGCGTGACCGAGGTGGCGCTGAGCGAGAACCGCGAGAGCGTGCTCATCTCGGCCTCGCTGAACAAGAGCGTGGCCGAACTGGCGGTGGAGGACACGCGCTTTTGGGTCGTGCGCCCGCGCATCGGCACGGCCGGCGTCAGCGGTCTGGACACCTTGCTTTCGGGCTCCTACATCGGTGTCGATGCCGGCGTGTCGAACGTGGAGCGCAACCGCTTTGTCGGCCTGGAAACTCCGCCTTTTCCGCTGCGCGGCGAGCCCGGGCGCAGCTTCGTGCTCAGTGCCAAGGACCTCGGCTCGCTGGAGGTCGGCTCCCCCGTGTATTACCGCCGCGCGCGCGTGGGCCGCGTGGTCGACTACGCGCTCGACCCGGCGCTCGACGAGCTCGAGGTGCGCGTCTTCATCGAGTCGCCTTTCGAAAGCCTGGTGACGCCGCGCTCGCGTTTCTGGAATGCCAGCGGCGTCGAACTCGCCTTCGATGCCGGCGGGCTGACCGTCAATGCCCAGACCATCGCCTCCGTGGTGGCCGGGGGCGTGGCCTTCGCAACGCCGGAAGGCGAGCCGGCGGCGTTGCCGGCGGTGGAAGGTGAGCGCTTCGATCTGTTCGGCACGCGCAAGGCCGCGATGTCGCCGCCCGACGGCGAGCCGATGCGCGTGCGCATGGTGTTCGACCAGTCCCTGCGCGGCTTGACGGTCGGCGCGCCGGTCGATCTGCTCGGCGTGGAACTCGGCACCGTGCGCTCCGTCACCTTGCAACACGACGAAGACACGCGCGGCTTTGCACTCGAAGTCATCGCCGAAATCTTCCCCGTGCGCCTGGGCAATGTGCGTCGCGCCTTCGAGGCGCCGCCGAAAGCCGGTGCCAGCGCCGATCACCTGCTGCTGGCCAGCCTGGTCGATGCCGGCGTGCGTGCGCAGGTGCGCACCGGCAACCTGCTCACCGGGCAGCTCTACGTGGCGCTCGATTTCGTTGCGCGTGCCAAGAAGGCCGAGTTCGACACGACCGCGGCCGTGCCCACCCTGCCCAGCGTGCCGGGCACGCTGGCCGACGTGCAGCCGCAACTCGCCGAGATCGTGGCGAGCATCGGCAAGGTGCGCTTCGGCGAAATCGGCGCCAGCCTGGAGGCTACTTTGGCCAATGCCAACATCGCGAGCGCGACGCTGACTAAAACGCTGGCCAGCGCGCGCCAGGCGATCGAGCAGCTCTCGCCCGAGGCGCAGCAGGCGCTCGGCGACGTGCGGGAAACGCTGGCCTCGGCGCAGTCCACGCTCGAAGGCCTGGAGCAAAACCTCGCGCAGCCCGACGCGCCCTTGCAGCGCAACGCCAACGAAGCGCTGGAAGAGCTGCGCCGCGCAGCCCGCTCGTTGCGCGTGCTGGCCGACTACTTGCAGCAGCACCCGGAATCGCTGCTGCGCGGCAACCGTGCTGCGCCGCCGCCCGGCGCCACCGAAGGGTCCCGATGAAGCGCCGTTTCCTGCCTCGTGTGCCTTCGCATGCGCGCCGTCCGCGGTTGGGCGCTGCACTGGTCTGCGCAAGCCTCTGGCTCGCCGGCTGCGCCACGCCGCAGGCAACGCGCTTTCATACGCTGATGTCACCAATCGATGCTGCTCGCGCCGAGGGCGCCGCGCGGCCGTCTCGCGGGCCGGCCTGGGAACTGCTGCCCATCGGCATTCCGGCACAGGTCGATCGCCCGCAGATGGTGGTGCAACTCGCCGATGGCACGCTGGCCGTGGTGGAGCAGGAGCGCTGGATTGCACCGCTCGCCGACGAGATGCAGGCCGCCGTCGCCGAGCGGCTGACGCAGGTGCTCGGGGTGCGCGAATCGTCCGACCGGTCGCGCCGCGAGCGCTGGCGCGTGCGCATCGACGTGCAGCGGCTCGATTCCGCGTTGGGCCGCTCCGCGCGGCTCGAGGCCGACTGGCGCGTGCGCTCGAACGAGGAACCGCGGCGCGCGCTGCGCTGCCGCACGAGCCACCAGCAGCCGGTCGCACCCGGCTACGCCGGCCTTGCCGCCGGTCATCGCGCAGCCGTGGCCGAACTGGCCGAGACGATCGCGGCGAGCCTGCGAGCTCTCGACGCGGGGCAGTCGCCGGGTTGTGCGCCACCTTCGTCCTGACAGCGAAACCACGCGCCGCGAGCGCGGCATGCGCCGCTCAGAACGTCGTCATGAAGCCTTGACCGCGTCGGTGATCTCGCGACTCGGTGCCGCATCGGGCGACTCGCCCTGCTTGGGCACCGCGGACGCCGCGCCGG
>NZ_JACDCU010000394.1 GCF_013817365.1 Methylibium sp.
GCGCTTCGCCATCCGCGAGGGCGGCCGGACCGTCGGCGCAGGGGTGGTGGCGAAGATCATCGAGTGATTTTTGAAGGTTGCGTAGGGGCATAGCTCAATTGGCAGAGCGTCGGTCTCCAAAACCGAAGGTTGGGGGTTCGATTCCCTCTGCCCCTGCCACGCAACGTCCGCTGGAGTGCAGCACGCGCTGATCGATCCGACTGAACACTGACAACAGAACGCCTGCAGGCAGCCCCTTTCGGGGCGTCGCGGGCTTTGCTGCTGTTGCACCGACTGCGCGAGCCGCCGCCGAATCCGAGATCTGATGAACAACCCGACCGTCGAAACCGTTTCTACTGCCGCCGACAAGGCCAAACTCGCCGCCGCGGCTTTGCTCGTCGTCGGCGGCGTGGCGGCGTTCTACCTGCTGGGCACCCAGGACCTGTGGCTGCGCGTCGTAGCCTTGCTGGGCTTGCTGGTTGCGGCCGTGGTCGTGTTCTTTACTTCCGAGCCCGGTAAGGCCCTGATGGCTTTCGGCCGCGACGCAGTGCGCGAGTTGCGCAAGGTCGTCTGGCCCAGCCGCAAGGAGGCGATGCAGATGACCGGCTACGTGTTTGCTTTCGTCTTCGTGATGGCGCTGTTCCTGTGGCTGACCGACAAGGCACTGGAATGGGCGCTGTACGACCTGGTCCTGGGGTGGAGGCGCTGAAAGAGGCGTGATTCGAGAGTGAACACATGAGCGAAGTCCAAACCCCTACCCCCCTGCCTGCCGGCGACGACGGCGCCTCGGCGAATCCGTTGTTGCGCTGGTACGTAGTGCACGCTTATTCCGGCATGGAAAAGGCCGTGGAGCGCAATCTGCGCGAGCGCATCGAGCGTGCGGGCATGCACGACAAGTTCGGCCGCATCCTGGTGCCGACCGAAGAAGTGGTCGAGATGAAGAACGGCAAGAAGGCCGTCACCCAGCGCCGCTTCTTCCCGGGCTACGTGCTGGTCGAGATGTTGATGGACGACGAGTCCTGGCATCTGGTGAAGCACACCTCCAAGGTCACCGGCTTCGTCGGCGGCGCGAAGAACCGGCCGGCGCCGATCTCGGAAACCGAGGTGATGAAGATCGTCCACCAGATGCAGGAGGGCGTCGAGAAGCCCCGCCCCAAGGTGCAGTGGGAAGTCGGCGAAGTGGTGCGCGTCAAGGAAGGGCCGTTCACCGACTTCAACGGCGCGATCGACGATGTGAACTACGAAAAATCAAAGGTGCGCGTGGCGGTGACCATCTTCGGCCGCGCGACACCGGTGGAGCTCGATTTCCATCAGGTCGAGAAAGTCTGAGCCCCAGGGGTGGCTGACGGCCGCTGGGCCGCGCAGACCCTTCGTTGCTGCCGATGACGTGACATCGGTGTGAGGAGCCCGAGGTAGCCAGTCCTCGGGCGTTTGCACTCAACCCCGAACGCCTGGCCGCGCGACGGGTTCCGCAGGAGAGAACATGGCCAAGAAAATCATCGGCTTCATCAAGCTGCAAATACCGGCCGGCAAGGCCAACCCCTCGCCGCCAATCGGCCCCGCTCTAGGTCAGCGTGGCCTCAATATCATGGAGTTCTGCAAGGCGTTCAACGCCCAGACCTCCAGCATGGAGCCGGGCCTCGTGCTGCCGGTGGTGATCACCGCGTTCGCCGACAAGAGCTTCACCTTCGTGCTGAAGACGCCGCCGGCCACCGTGCTGATCAAGAAGGCGATCGCGCTGGCCAAGGGCTCGGCCAAGCCGCATACCGACAAGGTCGGCAAGCTGACGCGCGCGCAGATCGAAGAGATCGCCAAGATTAAGCAGAAGGACCTGACGGCCGCCGAACTCGAAGGCGCCATTCGCACGATCGCAGGATCCGCCCGCTCGATGGGCGTCACGGTGGAGGGTGTCTGACATGGCCAAACTGACCAAACGCCAGAAGGCCCTCGCGGGCAAGGTCGATAGCCTCAGGCTGTACGGCATCGACGACGCCTTCAAGATCGTCCAGGAGTGCGCCACTGCCAAGTTCGACGAGTCGATCGACGTGGCCGTGCAGCTCGGCATCGACGCCAAGAAGTCCGACCAGGTGGTTCGCGGCGCCGTGGTGCTGCCCAACGGCACCGGCAAGACCAAGCGTGTGGCAGTGTTCGCACAAGGGGCCAAGGCCGACGAGGCGCGTGCCGCTGGTGCCGACATCGTCGGTATGGAAGACCTGGCCGAACAGGTCAAGGCCGGCAACCTGAACTTCGACGTGGTGATCGCCTCGCCCGACACGATGCGTGTCGTCGGTACCTTGGGCCAGATCCTCGGCCCCCGCGGCCTGATGCCGAACCCGAAGGTCGGCACGGTGACGCCCGATGTCGCCACGGCCGTGCGCAACGCGAAGGCCGGCCAGGTGCAGTACCGGGTCGACAAGGCCGGCATCGTGCACAGCACCCTGGGCCGCCGTTCGTTCGAGGCCGACAAGCTCAAGGGCAACCTGCAGGCGCTGATCGAGGCGCTGAACAAGTCCAAGCCGGCGACCAGCAAGGGCATTTATCTGCGCAAGGTGGCCGTCTCTTCGACCATGGGCGTGGGCGTGCGGGTCGACGTGGCGTCGATCAACGCGACGGCGTGAAAGAAACGAGGACCAGATTGCCGATGCGGCGTCCGGTCCGGTGAATTGGTGGGTTGCGGCGGCGAATCCGAAGAGGTGAGCCGCCGTGAGCCGTCAAAGACCGTGGGTGCGGTGCCACCGCCTAAACGAGGCGCCGGCTGAGAGGCTGGCGACGACGCCCACGCAGATGGCGATCCCGCTGGAAGGGCGAGTCACCGGTGCTGCCGCAAGCAGTGCCGGTGGGGTTCCCGGACAGAAGGTCGCTGAACCGGTTGCCGAAGGGCCGAGACCGGCGAACCGAGCAGGTTTGCCGTGCCGGCCGTTCGGCGGCCAAGCGAAAGGAGTGGACCTTGAGTCTGAATCGCAACGAGAAAGAAGCCGTCGTGGCGGAAGTGGCGGCCCAGGTGGGTAAGTCGCAGACGCTGGCGCTGGCCGAGTACCGCGGCCTCACGGTGGAACACTTGAACGCGCTGCGCAGGCAGGCGCGCGACAAAGGCGTTTATCTTCACGTGTTGAAGAACTCGCTGGCCCGTCGCGCTGTTGCCGGCACGCCGTTCGAAGTGGTCGCCGCGAGCATGGCCGGACCGCTGATCTACGGCTTCTCCGAAGACGCCGTGGCCGCAGCCAAGGTCGTCGCAGACTTCGCCAAGACCAACGACAAGCTGGTCATCAAGGCAGGTGCTTATGCCGGCAAGGCGCTCGACGCCGACGGCGTGAAGGCGCTGGCCGCCATCCCGACCAAGGAAGTGCTGCTCGCCCAGTTGCTGGGCCTGATGCAGTCGCCGGTGTCGCGCTTCGCGCGAGTGCTGGCCGCCTTGGCCGAGCAGCGGGGCGCTCCTGCCGATGCGGCGGCGTCCGAGGCTGAAGAGACAGCAGCCGAACCGTCGGCAGCCTGACTTTTTTCCCAATTTCAACGTATCCGAGGAACCCCAAAATGGCATTCGATAAAGACACCTTCCTGACGGCACTGGACAGCATGTCTGTGATGGAGCTCAACGAGTTGGTCAAGGCCATCGAAGAGAAGTTCGGCGTTTCCGCCGCGGCGATGTCCGCCCCGGCGGCCGGTGGCGGTGGCGGTGCGGCCGCCGCAGTCGAGGAGCAGACCGAGTTCAACGTGATGCTGCTCGAGGTCGGTGCCAACAAGGTGTCGGTCATCAAGGCCGTGCGCGAACTGACGGGCCTCGGCCTGAAGGAAGCCAAGGACCTGGTCGACGGCGCACCGAAGGCCGTCAAGGAAGGCATCGCCAAGGCCGACGCCGAAGCCGCCAAGAAGAAACTCGAGGACGCCGGCGCCAAGGCCGAACTCAAGTAAGCGGTT
>NZ_JACDCU010000395.1 GCF_013817365.1 Methylibium sp.
TGAGAAGACGTGGGGCCGACGAGCGGAGCGGATAGGCCGCCAAAGAGGCGCGCAGCCGTCACGCCGCCTCTCGTGCGCTCGTACGCCACTGCGCCATCAGCCGCTCCCACTTCGGCCGCGCGGTGGCGAGATGGCGGGCCTTCACGTGGCCGTAACCGCGAATCTCTTCCGGGATGCGCGCTATCTCCGCCGCGAGCGACACGTTGCCCGCGTCGAGCGTGGCGAGCAGTTCGTCGATCGAGGCTCGGTATTCGCCGATCAGCGCGCGTTCGGTGCGGCGCTCGCCGGTCCGCCCGAACACGTCGAAGGCCGTGCCGCGCAAACCTTTGAGCCGCGCCAGCACCGTGAAAGCGCTGTGCATCCACGGCCCGAACTTCTGTTTGACCGGCTCGCCGCTCGCGTTCTTCTTGCCCAGCAGCGGCGGCGCGAGGTGATAGTGCAGCTTGACACCGCCCTCGAACTGCGCGGCCAACTTGTCGGCGAAGCCGGTGTCGGTGTGCAGCCGCGCAACCTCGTACTCGTCCTTGTAGGCCATGAGCTTGAAGAGGTAACGGGCGACGGCTTCGGTGAGCGGGAGGGATCGGGGGGGTAAAGATGACGCTTGGGTGAGCGGCAGTGATTCGAGCACCGCCGCTTGCGGGAGTGACTTCTGCTGCCTTCCCTCCGGCGCCGACCTGTATTGCTCCCTCTCCCCCTGGGAGAGGGTTGGGGTGAGGGCCGCGGCCTCGGCACGGCGCACCTTCTCCACGAAGACGCGGTAGTCCTCGGCGTACGCCGCGTTCTGATACGCCGTCAAAAACGCCACCCGTTGCGCGATCACCTCGTTCAGCCCCGGCTTCTTCGCGAACTGAATGACCTGCGCCGTGGTGGTGAGCCCCTCCACTGCCACCGGGTCGTGCGCCGCACGCCGGCCCCATTCGAAAGCCGCCTTGTTGTTGTCGACCTGCACCCCGTTGAGCTCCATCGCGCGCAGGAGCGAGGCCTTGCCCAGCGGCACCCAGCCACGCTGCCACGCATAGCCCAGCATCAGCGGGTTGGTATAAATCGCATCGCCCAGCAGTTGCGTGGCCAGCCGGTCCGCATCGAACTTGCCGACGTTCGCCGCGCCTCCGGCCGCCTGCTCGATCACGCTCTCGCACCGGCCGCCCTCGAACTGCCAGTTCGGGTTGCTCACGAAGGCGGCCGTCGGCATGCCGTGCGTGTTGAGCGCCACGTGCGTGCGGCCCTCGAGCATGACCGCGAGCGTGTCCTTCTTGGCGGCGACGATCGGATCGCAGGCGATCACCAGGTCGGCCTCCGCCGTGCCGACCTTCGTGCAGAAGATCGCCTCGGGGTTCTCAGCGATCTGGATGTGGCTCCAGGTCGCGCCGCCCTTTTGCGCCAGACCGCCGGCGTCCTGCGTGACGACGCCCTTGCCTTCGAGGTGGGCCGCCATGCCGAGCAACTGGCCGATGGTGATGACCCCGGTGCCGCCGACGCCGGCGATGAGGATGCCCCAGGCCCGGTCCTCTCCGGCTTCGGTGAGCGCCGCCGGCAGCACCGGCTCGGGCAGCGCAGGGCCCTGGAAGGGATCGCGCGCGGCTTCCTTCTTCGGCTTTCTGAGCGTGCCGCCGGTCACGGTGACGAAGCTCGGGCAAAACCCTTTCAGGCAGGAATAGTCCTTGTTGCAGCTGCTCTGGTTGATGCGACGCTTGCGGCCGAAAGGCGTCTCGACCGGCTCGACGGACAGGCAGTTCGACTGCACCGAGCAGTCGCCGCAGCCTTCGCAAACCAGCTCGTTGATCACGACCGTCTCGGCGGGTGTTTCCAGCGTGCCGCGCTTGCGCCGGCGCCGCTTCTCGGTAGCGCAGGTCTGGTCGTAGATGAGGATCGTGCAGCCGGGGATTTCGCGGAGCTGGCGCTGGATGTCGTCGAGCTCGTCGCGGTGATGGACGGTCACGCCGGGGGCGAGGCCGGTCGCACCGCGGTGCTTGTCGGGCTCATCGGTCACCACCACGATCTTCTTCGCGCCCTCGGCTTCCAGCTCCCGCGTCATCTGCGCCACGCCCAGGCTGCCATCGACCGGCTGCCCGCCCGTCATCGCGACCGCGTCGTTAAAGAGGATCTTGTAAGTGATGTTCACCCCCGCCGCGATGGCCTGGCGCACCGCCAGCAGGCCCGAGTGGTAGTAGGTGCCGTCGCCCAGGTTCGCGAACACGTGCTTGTCCGTCGTGAACGGCGCCTGCCCCACCCAGCTCACGCCTTCGCCGCCCATCTGCGAGAAGGTCACCGTGCTGCGGTCCATCCATACCGCCATGTAGTGGCAGCCGATGCCCGCCACCGCGCGCGAGCCCTCGGGCACCTTGGTGCTGGTGTTGTGCGGGCAGCCGCTGCAGAACCACGGCGCGCGCTCGCCCGTGGAAATGTTCATGGCCGCGAGCGACTTCTCCTTCGCGTCGATCAGCGCCAGCCGCGCCACGATGTGCGCCCGCGTGTCGCCGTCCAGCCCACCCTGATTCGCCAGCTTGAGCAGCCGCTTGCCGATGGCCCGCGCGATGATCGCCGGCGTGAGATCGGCCTGCGCGCGCAGCAGCCAGTTGCCGCTCGGGTTGGGCTGGCTCCATTCGCCGCCGTGGCCGCCGAAGGGGCCGTCGCGCTCGATGTCGATCTCGCGCTCGTCAAACTTGCCGAGCACGTTGGGACGCACGTCGGGCCGCCAGTTGTAGAGCTCTTCCTTGAGCTGGTATTCGATGACTTGGCGCTTCTCCTCGATCACCAGAATTTCCTGCAGCCCGGTCGCGAACTCGCGCGTGATGCTCGCTTCCAGCGGCCACACCACGCCCACCTTGTGCAGGCGGATGCCCACGCGCCGGCAGGTCGCGTCGTCCAGGCCCAGGTCGTGCAGCGCCTGTCGCGTGTCGTTGTAGCTCTTGCCGCTGGCGATCAGCCCCAGCCGCGCATTCGGCGAATCGATCACTGTGCGGTTGAGCTTGTTGGCGCGCACATAGGCCAGCGCGGCGTACCACTTGTGGTCCATCAGCCGCGCCTCCTGCTCCAGCGGCGCGTCGGGCCAGCGGATGTGCAGGCCACCGGGCGGCATGGCGAAGTCGGTCGGCAACACGATGTTCACGCGGTCTGGATCGACGCTCACGCTGGCCGACGACTCCACGATTTCCTGGATCGTCTTCATCGCCGCCCACACGCCTGAGAAGCGGCTCAGCGCGAAGGCGTGCAGGCCCAGATCGAGGATCTCCTGCGCGCTGGCCGGAAAGAACACCGGAAGACCGCAGGCCTTGAAGATGTGGTCGCTCTGGTGCGCGGCGGTCGAGCTCTTGGCGATGTGGTCGTCGCCTGCCACCGCGATCACGCCGCCGTGCTTGGCGGTGCCGGCCATGTTCGCGTGCTTGAACACGTCGGAGCAGCGGTCCACCCCCGGGCCCTTGCCGTACCAGAGACCGAACACGCCATCGAATTTCTTGCTTTGCGGATAGAGATCGAGCTGCTGCGTGCCCCACACGGCGGTCGCGGCGAGCTCCTCGTTCACGCCCGGCTGGAACACGATGTTCTGTGCGGCGAGGTGTTTCTTCGCCGACCACAGCGCCTGGTCGTAGCCGCCCAGCGGCGAGCCGCGGTAGCCGCTCACGAAGCCGGCGGTGTTCAGGCCGGCGGCGGCGTCGCGCTGTTGCTGCAGCATCGGCAGGCGCACGAGGGCCTGCACGCCGCTCATGAAGGCGCGGCCGGTCCGCAGCGCGTACTTGTCGTCGAGCGACACCGCCTGGAGCGCGCGGCGGATCGATTCGGGAAGGCGGGCGTTCATGGCTCTCGGTGCTCCTGCAGCGTCACTGCGAAGGGGGCGTGCCGGCCGACTGCGCTCATGGCGCGGCGGCAGCATGCCGGGACCC
>NZ_JACDCU010000396.1 GCF_013817365.1 Methylibium sp.
AAGTCGATTCCGCCTTCCTGGTCGCCAACCCCGACAAGGACGGCACCGTGGACATGAAGGAAGCCAAGAAGTTCGGCATCACGGACGAAGCCTTCAAGGAGGCCAATCCCGACAAGGACGGCACGCTTGACAAAAAGGAGTTCGCCGCCGCCATCGCCTACCAGTTCAAGAAAGCGAATCCAGACAACGACGGCACGCTCGACATGAAAGAGGCCAAGGTGGCCGGCATCAAGAGCGACAAGGTGTTCAAGACGGCGAATGCGGACAACGACGGCACGCTCGACATCGCCGAATACCTGGTCGCGTTGACGCTGCAGGCCAAGTAGGTGGCATGTCGTGTCGGGGAAGGTGACGCGTGCCATCCTATAAACCTTGGGGTTCCATTCGACACCCGCCCGACACGCCGACTGGCTGCGCGCCGGCGTTGCAACACGATCAATTCGAGCTCGAAAACAGGTTCAGGACTGCGACCCCTCCGACGATCATCGAGATGCCGATCAGCGAGGCTGTGTTCAGGCGCTGATCCAGCAGTAACCAGCCGATAGCGGCAATGAGCGCGATGCCGGCGCCCGACCAAACGGCATAAGCCACGGCCACCGGCACGCTGCGCAGCGCCAGCGAGAGAAAATAGAAGGCGCTGACGTAGGCCACCACGACCACCACCGACGGCCCGAGCCGAGTGAAGCCGTCGGAGAGTTTGAGAAAGCTCGTGCCGGCGACCTCGCAGACGATTGCCAGTCCCAGCGTCAACCAAGGCGACATGACGGGTCCCGCTGGCGATCGCGCATCGGTCAGAAAGTCTGCAGGTCGATCACATGCCGCCTCGGTGCCCCGGGATCCAGTCGGTCCCCGCCAACGGCACGCGCGCCATCGCTGCGGCCTCCAGGGTCAGCGCCACCAGATCCTCACGCTCGAGGTGGTGCACGTTCTGCTTGCCGCAGGCGCGCGCGATGGTGGTGAGCTCCATGTTCAGGGTCTTGAGGTAGTTCTTGACGCGCCTTGCGCCCACATCGGGCTGCAAGCGCTGCTCGAGCACGCTGTCCTGGGTGGTTACGCCGACCGGGCACTTGCCGGTGTGGCAGTGGTGGCAATGTCCGGCTGCGGTGCCCAGGGCGTCGTAGTCGCCGAGTGCCGAGACATGCTCGCCGTTCTGGATGTAGGTCTCGGAGTTGCAGCCGAGAGCGATCAGGATGCCCTGGCCGATGGCTACCGCGTCGGC
The DNA here is from genome assembly GCF_013817365.1 of Methylibium sp. Taxonomy (GTDB): domain Bacteria; phylum Pseudomonadota; class Gammaproteobacteria; order Burkholderiales; family Burkholderiaceae_C; genus Methylibium. The sequence goes on from NZ_JACDCU010000396.1 coordinate 1,220, forward strand.
GCCCATGGCCAAGGCCTTGGCCACGTCGGCGCCGCTCCTGATGCCGCCGGAGACGATGAGCTGCACCTGGCCCTTCATGTTCATCTCTTCGAGCGCTTCGACAGCCTGGCGCACCGCGGCCAGGGTGGGGATGCCGACATGCTCGATGAAACAGGTCTGCGTGGCGGCGGTCCCGCCCTGCATGCCATCGACCACCACCACGTCGGCGCCGGCGTGCACCGCCAGTTTGACGTCGTTGAACACGCGCGTGGCGCCGATCTTCACGTAGATCGGTTTCTCCCAGTCGGTGAGCTCGCGCAGCTCCTTGATCTTGATGGCCAGGTCGTCGGGTCCGGTCCAGTCGGGGTGGCGGCAGGCCGAACGCTGGTCGATACCCGCCGGCAGCGTGCGCATCTGGGCAACGCGCGGGTTGACCTTCTGGCCCAGCAGCATGCCGCCACCGCCCGGCTTGGCACCTTGGCCGATCACGACCTCGATGGCGTCGGCGCGGCGCAGGTCGTCAGGATTGAAGCCGTAGCGCGAAGGCAGGCACTGGTAGACCAGCGTCTTCGACGCATTGCGTTCCTCCGATGTCATGCCGCCGTCGCCGGTCGTCGTCGTCGTGCCGAGTTCGGTGGCGGCACGGCCGAGCGCTTCCTTCACGTTGGCTGACAGCGCGCCGAAACTCATGCCGGCGATGGTGATCGGCATGGCCAGCTCAATCGGCTTCTTGGCGAAACGCGTGCCGAGCAGCGTCGTGGTGCTGCACTTTTCACGGTAGCCCTCGAGCGGGTAGCGCGACAGCGAGCCGGCCAGGAACACCAGGTCGTCGAAGCTGGGCAGATGGCGCTTGGCCCCCAGGCCGCGAATTTCGTAGAGACCGTGGGCGGCCGCTCGCTGGATGTAGTCGATGGTTTCGCGGTTGAAGCCGGCTGACTCTTCGAGCGACAGGCGCTTTATGTCGATGGGTTTGATGTCCATGGGGTTCTCAGTATTCCTGGTTTGCATCGGCGTTCCAGTGATAGAGCGAGCGAGCCGAGGCGATGCGCCTGAAGCCTGCCGGGTCGTGGTCCAGGCCGGCGCGCTGCAGCAGGCCGCCGAGCGCGTCGATGTCCTGCGGCGTCATCGGCTCGTACTGCGCATCGGCGCCGAGCGACTTGACGGTGCCCTTGACGTAGATCACCGCCTCGTAGAGCGAATCACCGAGCGCGTCGCCGGCATCGCCGCAGATCACCATCCGCCCCGCTTGGGCCATGAAGCCCGAGAAGCTGCCGACACTGCCGACGACGACGATGTCGCCACCCTTGAGCGAGATGCCGCAGCGCAGCCCGGCGTCGCCTTCAATCACCAACAAACCGCCGTGCGCCGAGGCGCCCGCGCCGTTGCTGGCGAAGCCCTTCACGTGCACGGTGCCGCTCATCATGTTCTCGCCAACCCCCGTGCCGGCGCTGCCGTGGATCAGCACGGTGGCGTGCTTGTTCATGCCGGCGGCGTAGTAGCCGGCGTGGCCCTGCACCTCGACTTGCACCGGCTGGTTCAGGCCCACGGCGATGTTGTGCGCGCCGTCGGGGTTGAGCACCGTGACCTTGCGGCTGTCGTCAGTCAGCAGCTCCTGGTGCAGGAACTGGTTCATCTCCCGCAGCGAGGTCGCGGCGAGGTCGAACTCGAGCGGGGCGATCAGGCGTTCCATACGTACATCTCCTCGGGCGCGGGCTCGAACACCTTGGCGTTCTTGATGTCGGGCAGGTGGGCAAGCGAGCGGAACTCGGAGGCAATGGCCACGTAGTCGTCGCTCTCGGCCACGATGGCCGGCTTGCAGGCGAAGGGGTCGCGGATCAGTGCCAGCTTGTCCGGCGTGCCCATCAGGAAGGTGTAGAAGCCGTCGAGCTCCTCGAAGCCCTTTTGCAGCGCCGCCTCCAGCCCGTCGCCTTCGCGCATGCGCCACTCGAGGAAACGGCAGGCCGCCTCGGTGTCGTTGTCGGTGTCGAAGTGGATGCCGTGCGGCTCGAGCTTGCGGCGGATGCCGTTGGGGTTGGAGAGCGACCCGTTGTGCACCAGGCAGAAGTCCTCGCCCGCGGTGAAGGGGTGGGCGCGGTCGGGGGTGATCGCCGACTCGGTGGCCATGCGCGTGTGGCCGACCAGGTGCGAGCCGACCAGATCCTCGAAGCCGTAGCGCTCTGCCACCTGGGCCGGCGTGCCGACGTCCTTGTAGAGGTCGATGCTGCGGCCGGTCGAGAGGATGTGCAGCTTGGGGTGCTTCTCGCGCAGATGGCGCTTCACCGCCTCGGGCGCCGCCTGCACGGTCAGCACCGCGTGGTTGCCGCGGGCATGCGCCTCGACGGCCATGTCGAGGTGCTCGCGCAGCTCGTGCACGAGGCCGGCCCAGTTGAAGTCGGCGCCTTCTTCGGTCAGGCCGGAGTACAGGCTGATCTTGCGCTCTGCGTCCTTGGTCGGCGCGCCGAAAACGGCCAGTCCGGCCGATTCCGGCCCGCGCTCTGTCATGCCGATGAGCATCGGCACCATCAGGCTGCCGAGCTGCTCGCGCAAGGCTGGTGTCTTGACCAGCAAACCCACGATTCCACACATGTCGTTTCCCTTCGCGTGAGGTTCAGAAGAATTCGAGGTAGCTCGCGACTTCCCAGTCCGAGACATGGCGCATGTACTCGATCCACTCCATGCGC